>PMNP01000321.1:0-131 GCA_003161755.1 Ignavibacteriota bacterium
CGCAAGGCCATGCTCGAAGACGTTGCCGTCCTTACTGCCGGCACAGTCATTTCCGAAGAGCAGGGATACAAGCTCGAAAATGCCACGCTGACCTATCTCGGCAAGGCAAAGAAGGTGACGATCGACAAGGA
>PMNP01000321.1:176-3106 GCA_003161755.1 Ignavibacteriota bacterium
ATCGTCCCCGGCGGCGGCGTAGCGTACTTGCGGGCTGGTAAGAAACTTGAGACCCTGAAGGGTGCGAACGAAGACCAGACCACCGGAATCGAAATTGTCAGGAAGTCCCTTGAAGAGCCGATCAGAATGATCGCGGCCAACGCTGGTGCGGAAGGCTCCGTGGTGGTGAACCGCGTAAAGGCAGAGAAGGACGATTTCGGGTACAATGCGTTCAGCGGAGAGTACGAGAATCTGATCAAATCGGGTGTCATTGACCCGACGAAGGTCAGTCGTGCCGCTCTGGAGAATGCAGCGTCCGTGGCGGGCCTTCTGCTCACTACCGAAGCCACCATCGTGGAAAAGCCGGAAGAGAAGAAGCCGGCTCCGCCGATGCCTGGCGGCGGTATGGGTGACATGTACTAAGTAATGGTTGCACTGATGTTGCTGTAAACAAAAAGCCCCGCGATGAGCGGGGCTTTTTGTCTTGTGGGAACCGTTAAACTTCGTTTCTTTAAATGCTGCACGAGAGTCCCAGAGTCGGCAATATCGGCCACAGGTCAATCTCCGTAATCACAGGCTGGCCCTCGTTGTTGAATTCATAACTGTAGGAGAACACGTTGGCGATGTTAAAGATGTTGCTTACGTCAAGATATGCCGATGCCTCCAGGCCGAACAGCAGGAAGTGCTTTGAAAGACGTGCATCGACTCTGATGTATTCAGGCAGAGAGGCGGAGTTGGTTCTGCCGGCCTGCCATGCCCATTGTTGATTCGACGCATTGTAGACTGCGAAGTTCGGTGTGTAGGGATATCCGCCCCCATACACGCCCCGTAGGCTAAGTTCCCAGTTCTTTCCTGTTTCAAATGTGGCGATTGCGGAGAGGGTATGGCGCTGGTCGGTATTCCGCGGCACATACCCTTGAGGATCATTGAACAGCTTCTCCTGTGCATTGAGCCACGAATAGCACAACCACCCTGAAAACTTCGGCGCCGAATAGAAAAAGTATGCGTCCAATCCTGTCGCTCTGCCGATCGCATCGTTGTGGTGTGAATAAAGAATCTCCCCCTCGCTCACCGTTGAAGAAATCAAGTTTGAGTACTCCTTGTGATACCCCTCGAGTTTGATTTTTATGAGAGCCTGATTTTTCAAGGGAAGATCGAGTTCGGCGCCCAGCACAGTGTGGATCGCCCGTTGGGAATGCGTATTGGTATCGGAGGGGGTCGAAGATGCGAGCTGCTGCGGTATCGGCGATTGGTAGTACTCTCCCCATGCCGCGCGCAATGTGAGTGCAGGAAACGCCTTGTAGGCAATATTCAGGCGGGGGCTCCAGGTGAGATCCCTGCTGAGGGCAAAGTAATCGAACCTTCCTCCCACATTGACTACCACCTGTTCTCCGAGCAGAATGATATTCTCAAGATACCCTGAAACCTTGTGGGTTCCAGTGTGCACAGTGTCGAGGTAGTTCGTTATGTCTTTGACATTGCTCAAGGTGCGAGTTGTGTCGGGATAGTGTGTGTAGTTCTCAGTTACTCCGACGGTCCAGCCTCTTACCGATTCTCTGTCGTAGAAGAGCCGTTGATAACTCCCTCCGGTCTTGATGGTGTAATCCGGGCTTACGGCCAGGTCCAATGAAGTATTGAATTCCATCGTCAAGATGCTGTATTCATCGTTGTTGATATGCGCGGTTGTGCTTCTGTAAAATTTGTACGCGGAGCCCGGTGTAAACATACTGGCGTAGTCGTAGGTATTGATCCCTGCAACAGCCTGCCGCTGGNNCCGCTGGTCGTACATCGAAAACTCCGAACGAACGAGCGCCGACGAGGAGAGAATATTTGTGCTTTGAAGGGCCACCATTGTGCTGTAGTAGTGGGCGTGTTGGTCCGTTGAGTCGTGCCACAACTGAGTCAGTGGTCCGCGAAGGCCATCAGGGGACTTGTACGAACTCCAAGAAGCCGTGCTAAGGTCGCCGTTCGGGTCCTGGATGAAGTGATCGCCTGCATGGATGAACTTCAGCGCAACGGAGTTTTGTGGGGCGATGGAATAGCTGAGCACTCCTTGCACGTCATAGAACGAGGGGTGGATGGTCGTCGCTATATCGAACATCTTCAGGACGTATTGTAAATAGCTTTGCCTTGCCCCAATAATAAAAGATCCCTTTGAGGATAGAGGGCCCTCGACGAGGGCATCGAAATCAGTCAGGCTCAGAGTGGCTTTCCCGTGATACTCCTCCCTGTCGCCATCCCGATATTCGATGTTGACCACGGAACTCATCCTATCACCATACCGGGCGGTAAACCCTCCGGAGATCAAATCCATCTTCTTAATGAGGTCCACGTCGAAAATGCCAATACTGACATTCGAAGCTTCCTTGACATGGTATGGCTCATACACCTGGGTGCCATTGACAAGGACGAGGTTCTCATCCGAATTCCCGCCCCGGACATTGAACTTCGCACTCATTTCGTTGTCTCCCGATACGCCGGGCAACATCTGAATGGAACGCAACACATCAGGCATCGCGCTGGTCATTTGCGCGATGGTTCCGCTTTGGAGCGACAACGCGCTTACTTCTACCTGAGGCGATTCATTCTCGGCCTTATGGGCATAAACGGTGACATCCTGAAGAAGGACATCGGTGGATTGCATCACAATTGTTACGCTGAGGTCTGCATTGACCGCGAGTTTCAGAATTCCGGATTTGTACCCTACATAGCTGCACCGTAGGAGATGGTCGCCCGGCACAACATCAAAGGTGAATTGTCCGTGCTCATCGGTAGTTGTCCATTGTGCGCTGCTGTCTGCGACCACGTGGGCAAACCCCAGCGGTTCATTTGTCGAAGCATCGCGGACAACGCCCTTGACAGTGAAGGTCTGGGCATGACTCCACGAAGCGCCAACCATGAGGCAAAGGATCATGAGAAGGAGGGTCTTCATTTGCTTGTCAATTCAGTGA
>PMNP01000323.1 GCA_003161755.1 Ignavibacteriota bacterium
TGCTCTACCATTGAGCTATCGCGGAATATAATTACAGCGTACAGCACTTCTACAGCAACTCGAAAACTCCCGCAACAGCACTCTACCAAACCTACCCGCCATTCTTTTTGGCGGGGAGCTATCGCGGAATAACTTCTTATGATACGAAGGTATGTTTGAAAAGTCAACACGATTTCCCGTTTTGCTTCACATCAGGCCGAATTTTTCTTCTTGTGCGTGGGAATAGTTTGTTGTTTCACCTTTTCTGTTTCCCCGCAATGTGTAAGCCTCCGATTCACGCGTGAGGTCAGTCTCTATAGTAATGCATTCTTCCTACTACCTTCTTCATACTACTTACTGTTTCTTCTTCCTCCCACCCTCTTCTCCAACTCCCCACACACATCCTGCATCGACATACCTTGTTGCTCCAAGAGCACAAGAAGATGATACAAAAGATCTGCCGACTCCCAGGCGAGTTCCTGCACGGACTGGTTCTTTGCCGCAATGATGACTTCCCCAGCTTCCTCTCCAACCTTCTTGAGAATCCTGTCGAGCCCGTCACGAAAAAGTGTCGTCGTATACGAGCCTTCCGGCATATCGGTATGCCTGCTGTGAATCACCCGCATCAACGATCCAAGCGTATCAGAGATCGGACGCGTTGCTTCCGGAACTTTGTGCGCCTCCGTATAGAAGCACGACCGATTGCCCGTATGGCATGCCGCCCCCTCCTGTTCAACCTGCACCAACAGTGCATCGCCATCGCAGTCCAGGGAAATCCGTTTGACTTTTTGGAAATGCCCCGACGTTTCGCCTTTGTGCCACAACTCCTGCCTGCTCCTGCTCCAGAAATGCGTATGCCCCGTTCCCAGAGTTTTCGTGAGGCTCTCCTCATTCATATACGCGAGCATTAACACTTCACCGGAGACTGCATCCTGCACAATGGCCGGCACCAGGTCGTGTTCGTCGTATCGGATCTTGTCCAGGGATTCGCTCATCGGACAGGCACTCCTTCTTGTCGAAGATATTCTTTCAGATGGGGAATGGTCAACGCACGTGTGTGCAACAAGGAGGCGGCCAGGATCGCATCAGCACCACCTCGAGCGAGCGCCTCTGCAAAATGGGCCTTCCTTCCGGCACCACCTGAAGCAATCACCGGAATCCTGACCCGCCGTGTAATCTCTTGCAGAAGTTCGATGTCGTACCCTTCCTGGGTTCCATCGCGATCCATGCTTGTCAGCAGGATTTCGCCGGCCCCGCGCCGTTCCACCTCTTCTGCCCACTCCAATCCATCGAGTGGGGTCCGCTCCTTCCCTCCATAAATATACACATCCCACTTCGGTTTTCCGTCACGGCGCTTCACATCAATGGCTGCAACGATGCACTGGCTGCCGAATCGTTCCGCTCCTTTTGTAATGAGATCTGGATTCTGAACAGCACGCGTATTCACGCTCACGCGGTCGGCTCCGGCGTTTAACAGGTTGCGGACATCCTCCTCCGTGCTGATTCCGCCTCCCACAGTCAGTGGGATAAACACGCTTTCGGCCACAGCTTCCACCACCGCAAAAATGCTCTTGCGCGATTCCTGCGAGGCGGTGATATCAAGGATAACCAGTTCATCCGCCCCTTCCGCGTTGTAGAAACGCGCCTGAGACGCAGGGTCGCCCATGTCAACCAGACTTTCAAAATGCACACCCTTGACCACTTTTCCATCTTTGACGTCAAGGCATGGGATGATGCGCTTGCGGAGCATGAACTTGATCCTCGGATATGGGCATCAGGGTGTGGAAAACACTTTCAGCATTTCGGGAATTGTCACAGCACCCTCATAAAGAGCCTTCCCAACAATTACTCCAGTCACCCTCGCCGTATTTAGAGCCTTCAGCTTTCGGAGATCCTCCAGCGAAGAGACACCGCCTGAAGCGATGACATCCAGCGATGTCATGGCAATAATTTCCCTCATGGTCTCCAAGTCAGGGCCGCCCATCATGCCATCGCGACTAACATCTGTATAAAGGACCTCCTTAACGCCAAAATCCTGCATCCGTCGGGCTGCATCCTTCACACTCACGCCCGTGCTCTTCGTCCATCCTTGCGTTGCCACGAGGCCCTTGACGGCATCGATCGCCACGACAATCCTTTCGGATCCATAGGTCCGCAAGACTTCCCGGAGCATATGTTCATCGGTGAACGCGACAGTCCCGACGACGAGTTTTTGCGCTCCAGTCTTTGCAGCAGCAGCAACGTCGGCAAGAGATCGCAATCCCCCTCCAAACTCCACATCAACATTGCAGGTGCGCGCAATGGTGTCGACAATCGCAAGATTATCGGACGCACGGCCAAAGGCTCCATCCAGGTTCACGATGTGGAGCCATGTCGCCCCTTGTTGCACAAATTCCTTTGCCACGGCCACGGGGTCATCGCCATAGACCGTTACGGTATCATCACGGCCCTGGCGGAGTCGGACGCATTTGCCACGACGGAGATCAATTGCAGGCAATAGTTTCATGGGTGTGGTAGTCTTTCGATGATTGGAAAGAGCCTCTCAATCGAGAGGAGGAAAAACCCTATAGGGCTGCAAACTCATTAAGCAACGCCATCCCGCCGTCCTGGGATTTTTCAGGATGGAACTGTACGCCGATGACAGACCCTTTTCGCACCGACGAGGAAAATTGCCTTCCATACTCAGTGGTGCCGGCGGTGTATTTGAGTATCGGAGCATAGTAGGAATGAACAAAGTAGAAACACCCGGGAACCGTAGGCACTCCCGCACACCCGTCCGAAGAGAGAGGCGACACGTCATTCCAACCAATATGCGGCACCTTGACGTCATTGCCGAATCGGAGCACAGACCCGGGGAAAAAACCGAAACCCCGAGCCCCGGGCGATTCTTCGCTTTGCTCAAAGAGAAGCTGCATGCCGAGGCAAATGCCAAGGAGAGGAACTCCCCGCGAGATGACATCTTCGATTGGAGAGCGAACACCAAGAGCCTCGATGCGTCTCATTGCCTCGCCGAACGCGCCTACACCAGGAAGGACAACTTTGCCGGCCGAGCGGATGACCTCCGGATCCTCCGTCACAACACAATCATACCCAAGTTCCGAAAACGCCCTGCGCACGTTGCGGAGGTTTCCCATTCCGTAATCGACAATGGCAATCATAACACTCCTTTTGTCGATGGAATGGCAGTCCCGCCGGATACCCGTACAGCCTCGCGAAGGGCTCTGCCAAATGATTTGTAGATCGCCTCCGCCTGATGGTGGGCATTCCCGCCATAGAGGAGCGCGATATGAAGGTTCATTTTCGCAGCAGACGCAACGGCCTGAAAGAACTCTCTCACNNCATTGGAAATCCGTTAATGCTCTCCCTGGAGAATTTCGCAAGAAATACCAAGTAGCTTCTCCCACTGAGATCAATGACCGTACGCGCAAGCGCCTCGTCCATGGTGACGAACGACGTTCCGAATCGTTCAATTCCCCTTTTTTCGCCGAGAGCATCCGCAATTGCCCGCCCGAGGCAGATTCCCGTGTCTTCCACCAGATGATGCTCGTCGACATGGAGGTCGCCCGTCGCCTTAATGCGTAGGCCGAATTTCCCGTGACGCGCAATGTGCGCAAGCATGTGGTCAAAGAACCCAACACCGGTCTGGATATCGCACGTGCCATCGCCGTCCAGTTCGAGATCAAGTTCGATCTGGGTTTCGTTCGTGATTCTTTTGATATGCGATTGGCGGCTCATACAATCTCCTGCATGGCTTCAAGAAACAGATCGTTCTCAAACGGCGTCCCGACGCTGACACGCAATGCCCGTTCCAGCATGGGGTACGCGGAGACGTCACGAATCAGTATGCCTCGTTGTAACAGTCCGTGAAATATCTCGCCGGGCTTCTTCTCAAGGGTTTCCATTAGGAGAAAATTTGCCGCCGAGGGATACACCCTCACACCCTTCAGGGCCTGAAGTCTGCTATAGAGCCGTGCGCGTTCCTTTTTCAGAATATCGATCCAGTCCTTTACTTCATCCCATCGTTCCAGCAGAACATCGAGCGCAGTCAAGGAAAAGATGTTAACATTATAGGGAAGTTTGAGTTTGGTCAAATCCTTCGCAAGTGCCGGCGACATCAAGCCATACCCCAGGCGCAATCCAGCGGCTCCCATCGCCTTGGAAAACGTCTGAAGGATGATGAGCCTCTCAAACCGGTTGAGCAACTCCACCTGTGACTCAGGGGCAAAGTGTACATAGGCTTCATCCACCACAATCAACGCTTTTGTCTCTTCAATAATCCGGCGGAGATCGGTGCGTGGCAGGAATGTCCCGGTGGGATTATTGGGGGAACAGAGAAGGACTAACCGGGCCTCCGACTCGATTGCCACACGGATAATCTCATCGACGTCAAACGTCAGGTCAGAGGCCATGGCAACTTCGCGAACGTCCGCTGCCAGGCCTTTGCCNNGCCTTTGCCGAGAATTTTGTACAACGTAAACGTCGGCTGACTGATCACCACTGCAGCTCCGCGTTCGAGGACTGCCGTGAAGATCAGCTGGAGAAGTTCATTGGAGCCATTGCCAATGAGGATTCCGTCCGGTTTCCATCCGGTGAAGGACGCAAGTGCCTTAATCTGGCTTTCAGGAATAAACGTCGGGTATCGTGACCATTTCTGAGATGCCACGCGGGTAAGTATTTCCGTTTTGATCGATTCGGGCAACTCATACGGGTTTTCGTTCTGATTCAGCTTGACGGTATAGGCATAANNTCGACGCTATTTCAGGGCGGAGCAGGGAGTTCATGATTTCTTCTTTCTCATCGCTGCAGACGCAGCGTGTCCGTAGAATCCTTCGGCCCGCGCAAGTGTTTCGACAACAGGGGCAAGCCGGATCGCCCCATCCCTGTTGAATCTGATGACATTTGAGAACTTCATGAAGTCGTAGACGCCGAGCGGCG
>PMNP01000329.1 GCA_003161755.1 Ignavibacteriota bacterium
GAGACCCCTCTTGTGTTCTCTATCCGCCCTCTTTCTCCCTCCACAATCTCGCAAGCTCGAATACTGCGATGCCAAACGCCACCGCGGCGTTGAGCGAATGTTTCGTTCCGTACATCGGTATCTCAATGGCAAGATCCGCCAAGGCCACAACATCGGGGTGAATGCCGTTGAGCTCATTCCCCACGACGAGACATAACGGCATGAGGGATGACTCCAATGCGGAATAGGGTATGCTGCGCGTCGTTTGCTCGAGAACGCAAATGCGGGCTCCTGCAGATCGTGCCGCTTGCACTGCCTCAAGGGGATTGGCAAAATGCGTCCATGGGACTGTGCCAGTGGCTCCTAGCGCAGTTTTTTCGATTTCCTTCCTCGGCGGCGNNCGTGTACCCCGTAAGATAGAGGTGCTGAAGCAATGCCCCATCCGCAGTGCGAAACATGGAGCCAACGTTATACAGACTTCTGATGTTGTCCAGCATGCCAATCACTGGAACCCGTGGTGCAGTGGCCACGTTTTCGGAAGAGAGGCGATGTTGCGCGATTTCCTCAGCGCGAAGCTTCCGTATGGGGTGGCCGGGTGCGTCATTCATGGTTGTAGAGGAGAATGTGTGGGAGTCTGGTCCGGTTTTGCCGTTTACGTGGAAAATATCGTCATTTTGAGATGAATTTCCTATCCTGACGCCCATGGGAGTGTTGCTGCGAGAGAAAAAAAACACTATATTTCATGTCTATTGCGAAGCGGGAAGCGTTGCCTCCGAAGTGTATAGTCATCGCGATTGATGGACCGGCGGCGTCGGGCAAGAGCACGACGGCGCGCCGCGTTGCTTTGGAATTGGCGTTCGTCCATCTCGATACCGGCGCGATGTACCGCGCGGTGACGTTAAAAGTTCTGCGGACCGGAACGAACCCAGGGGATGTGGCGGCGGTAGCACACCTTGTCGCGGAAACACACATCGAGTTGCGCAACGTTCAGGGGTCGCAACAAGTTTTGCTTGATGATGAGGATGTGACGACGGCCATCCGGAGACAGGAAGTGACGGAACTGGTCAGTGCGGTAAGCAGCCTCCGACCTGTCCGACAGGCAATGGTGCGGGAGCAGCGCCGGGCTGCAGAACTTGCGGACATTGTTGCAGAAGGGCGCGACATTGGTACTGTGGTCTTCCCGCATGCAGATCTAAAATTTTTCATGGTTGCAGGCATTGAGGCGCGCGCGCGCCGCCGGCATGCCGAGTTGCTTGGGCAAGGGGTGAAGGCCGATGTTGCCGAGCTGGCGAAACAGATCACAGGACGGGACACNNAGTCCCCTCCGGAAGGCGGAGGACGCGATCGAAATTGATACCTCGGAGTTGACCATCGAGCAACAGGTCGCAGAGGTTTTGAAATTTGTTGAGGATCGTTTGGGGCGAAAGGTCGCAGCTCGTTGAACCGAACGATGAGCGGTTGGGAAAGGATGATCGTGCATGAAGGTGAGCGTTGATCGAAGTGCAGGGTTTTGCTGGGGAGTTGTTCGGACCATCGAAGTGGCGGAACGGGAAATGAGCGGAGGGGAAACCATCTACTCGCTGGGGCCGGTGATCCACAACCCGAAAGAAATTGAGCGCCTGCGCCGTCTCGGAATGGAAACCGTCACCATCGCAGATTTCCCGCGTCTGAAAGGGAAGAGCGTTCTGATCAGGGCGCACGGTGAACCTCCCTCAACGTATGCCAGGGCCCGGGAATGCGGAGTGACGCTGATCGATGCAACCTGTCCTGTCGTCACGAAGGTGCAGGAACGCATCAAGAAGTTTTGCGACAAAGGATTTCAGGTCGTAATCTTTGGCAAGAAGGACCATGCCGAAGTCATTGGACTTNNGTAGAGTTCCATGCAAAAGACACCATCTGTGGCCAGGTCTCGGGGCGGGAGAAATCGCTGAGGGAGTTTGCCCGGTCGCATGATGTGGTGATGTTCGTTGCAGGGAAGGACTCGTCGAACGGGAAAGTGCTGTATGATATTTGCCGATCCGACAATCCGAAAACATATTTTATCCAGAATGCCTCCGAGCTCCGGGGCGAATGGCTTGAGGGGGTGGAATCTGTGGGGATCAGCGGCGCAACTTCGACCCCGCAGTGGTTGATGGAGGAGATTCGCGACACATTGCTGAACAAGTTTTCGTCATCACTAATCACATAGCTACTCACACAACATCACATTCTGTGAGGCTGACGCCCGGCCGTTTGATGACGGCGGCAGGCAAGCCCCTCAGGATGGTCCCGGAAAGCATCGGGACGGTTNNAACGGCCGGCATCGGATGGCGCTGCACGCATCGAGGCAATAGCCGATCGCGAATACAATGAAACTGAGTACAACGAGCTGAAAGCCCTGTATGAAAAGACGCTCGGGAAAATCAGCGAAGGCGAAATCGTCAAAGGAAGAATTGTGGCGATTGGCGACTCGGAAGTCTCGATTGACATCGGGTTCAAGAGCGAAGGCACAGTCTCCGTCTCGGAATTCACCAACAAGGATGACCTGAAAGTCGGGGAAGAGATCGAGGTCTTTCTTGAAAGCGTGGAAAACAAGGACGGCCAGTTGGTGCTTTCTCGAAAGCGCGCGGACTTCATGCGCGTCTGGGATCGCGTGACAAAAGCGTTCGATACAGGTGAGGTGCTGCAAGGCCGGTGCGTTCGCCGGATCAAAGGTGGCATTGTGGTAGACCTTCTCGGCATTGATGCATTCCTCCCCGGTTCACAAATTGATGTCCGTCCGGTTCGAGACTTCGATGCCTTCATCGGCCGATCCCTCGATTTCCGGGTGGTGAAGATCAACCATCCTTCCGAAAATGTCGTGGTGAGCCATAAGGTCCTGGTGGAAGAGGAGATGAAGGGGCAGCGCGAAGCTATCCTGAAGAGCCTCGAAAAGGGTCAGATCCTCGAGGGAACTGTCAAGGCGATTACGGATTTCGGTGTGTTTGTGGACCTCGGCGGCGTGGATGGACTGGTACACATTACAGACCTCTCGTGGGGCCGCATCAACCATCCCTCCGAGATCGTCAAACTGGACCAGACCATCAATGTGGTGGTGCTGGATTTCGATCAGGAAAAACGTCGCATTTCCCTCGGCTACAAACAGCTTCAGCCTCACCCATGGGAGAATATCGAGAACAAATACCCCGTCGGAACGAAAGTCGCCGGCAAGGTGGTTTCGCTCGCCGATTATGGAGCCTTTGTGGAGATTGAAAAGGGCATCGAAGGCCTCATCCACATCTCGGAAATGAGCTGGACGCAGCACATCAAGCACCCGTCGCAAGTGGTTTCGATGGGACAGATGATTGATGCCATTATCTTGAGTCTTGACAAGGATGCGAAAAAACTCTCGCTCGGAATCAAACAGCTTGAGCCGGATCCGTGGCTCACGTT
>PMNP01000163.1 GCA_003161755.1 Ignavibacteriota bacterium
CAAGGGCAACAACAGGCGATGCAGGAGATGGCCCAACTCCGGCAGCATCTGGAGACGATGAAGCAATCTCTGCACAACAGCCAGCAGCAACAGGTGTTGAACGCGATGCGGCGGGATATTCAGGATCTGCTCGACCTCTCAAAGCGTGAGGAAACGCTGAAAAATGATTCACGGAAATTGGAACAGAATTCACCGGAGTTTCGCCGGAACGCAGAACAGCAGATGGACGTGATGAACGATCTCAACCGTGTGGGAGAGCATGTGGCGTCCCTTTCGGAAAAGTTTCTCGTTGTCACACCCGATATGGGGAAAGCCCTCGGCGAGGCGGAACGCAGCATGGCGGAAGCGATGCGGTTGCTCGAGCAACGGATAGGTGGACCGGTTGCCGAACGGCAGGAAGATGCCATGGCCTCCTTAAATCAGGGGGCAGAACTCATGCAGGGTGCCATGCAGGCGATGCAACAGAGTGGCGGACAGGGGATGGGGATGACGGGATTTCTCCAACGTCTGCGCCAGCTGTCCGGACAGCAGGAGGGGATCAACCAGGGAACCCAACAGGCCGGCGGCATGAGCCAGGAACAGGCTGCGGCAATGGCGCGTCTGGCGGCCGAACAAGGCACAGTGCGTAAGTCGCTGGAAGACCTGAAGCGCGAGGCAGCGGCATCGGGGGATTTGAGCAGGATGCTGGGGGATCTGACGAAAATCACGGAGGATATGCGCGAGGTGCAAACGGATCTTGCACAGAACAACGTCAATCCCGAGACCGTCCAGAAGCAGGATCGCATACTCTCACGCCTGCTCGATGCCCAGCGCTCCACGAGAGAAAGAGATTTTGAACAGAAACGGCGATCGCAATCGGGACAAGACGTTGTCCGCAAAAGCCCTGGAGCAATTGATCTGACGTCGCAGGAGGGGAAGGACAAGCTCCGGCGCGATCTCCTTCGCGCATTGGAACAAGGTTATACGCCCGACTACGAAGATCTTATCAGGAAATACTTCGATGCCCTTGAACAGGCACAATAAGAGCACCCTAAGGAGCGAGTCCATGACTCCACTCGAGCTCTCCGCATCGCTGTTTTCGTGCCATGAGCGATTCAGCCTGATGCATTTGTCCCCCATATGTTGCAAACATTCCTTTCTCCTCCCCGAGTTGAGGAACATCGTCGGGGGAAGCAAAGCAATGTTCTTCATGCAGGAAGCCGGAAAGTCGCTCGAAGGCCGCTCTATCAACCGGGTCATCTTTGGCAAAGGACCAGTAAACGTTCTTCTTTGGTCGCAAATGCACGGTGACGAACCTACAGCGACGCTGGCCTTGATGGACATCTTTTCCTTTCTCGCTCAAAACAAGAGCGAGCCATGGGTCGTCAGGTTGAGCGAGTCAATTACTGCGCATTTCATTCCGCTCCTCAATCCCGACGGGGCTGAGCGGTTCCGGCGATTCACAGCGGCGNNAGACGCTCGTAATCTCGCGACCCCGGAGGCGAATGTTCTTCGCGAGGCCCATCAGTTGCTCCGCCCTGCTTTTGGGTTCAATCTGCATGATCAGGGATTAAGTTCAGTAGGGGCAGCGCCAAGTGTGACAGCCCTTTCCCTTCTTGCCCCGGCTGTCGATGAGGCGCGTTCCATGCCGATGGTTCGCATCAAGGCAATGCGTGTGGGGGCGTTGATTGCGCGGGTGGTCAACCAATTCGCTGCGGGCCATATTGCGACGTACGACGACGCATTCGAGCCACGCGCGTTTGGCGATACCATGCAGAGACTGGGGACGAGCACCATCCTGATTGAATCGGGTCAGTGGCCGNNAATTCATCAGGAAGATGAACTTTGTCAGCATCCTCACTGCACTTCATGCGATAGGCGACGGCTCATATCAAGATGTCGAGCTTGAGCACTACACGGGACTCGTCCAAAATGGGAAACGGATGTTCGACCTAATGGTGCGCAATCTTGTAATTACCCGGGCTGATGGATGGACCACAACGTCTGATGTGGGGCTCCTCATTCAGCCTCAGGGGGAACAAACGAGCGAAGTTCCGAATGTGAATTCACTCTATGCAGTTAAAGAAATCGGTGACTTGAAGGATTTCGGAGGGCTGTCAACATTCGATGCATCGGCGAGAACGATTCAGGCCGATGCGNNCTTCCGCTTGAAAGAGCTGAAAGACCTTCTGCAGCTCTGAACCGAAACCTTACCAAGTCGAGGGGAATTCACGCATGAGAGTAATCCCTCTTCCTACACTGCCCCAGCCACCGCGTTGATTGCCGCGATATTGACGATGTCGCTCACGCTGCATCCGCGTGATAAATCGTATGCAGGTTTCTTTAGCCCCTGCACCACGGGTCCGATTGCTTCAGCTCCCGCCAAACGTTGAGCAAGCTTGTAGCCGATATTCCCCGCATTGAGATCCGGGAAAACAAGAACGTTGGCTTTCCCTTCAATCGGACTTCCTGGGGCCTTCTGCGCCGCAACCTTTGGGACTATGGCGGTGTCAAGCTGCACCTCGCCGTCCATCAGGATGTCCGGACGTTTCGCGGCGAACAATGCCGCAGCCTTCTGAACTTTCTCCACTAACGGGTGGCTCGCACTTCCCTTCGTGGAGAACGAGAGCAGTGCTACGCGCGGAACCTCTCCGGTGAGGCGTTGATGGTTCTCGGCGGTGGAAATTGCAATATCGGCAAGCTGTTCTGCGGTAGGATCGGGCACCACGGCGCAATCGGCAAAGGAAAAGATCTGTTGGGGGAATACCATCAGGAAGAAGCTTGATACCACACTGATCTTCGGTGCAAGTCCGATAACCTGAATTCCGGCACGCAGAACGTCGCCCGTCGTCGACAACGATCCGGCCACACTTCCGTCGGCCTTGCCGTCATGGACCATCATGGCTCCGAAAAAGAGAGGATGCCCCATTGCCTTGCGGGCATCGTCAAGTGTGATTCCTTTGTGTTTTCGCATCTCAAAGAACGCGGCGGCATACCGTTCAGCGTCAGGCGACGTTGCCGGATCCACCAGGGGAATGTCGGTAATGACCGTTGCCGCTTTCCCGGCTTGCGCCTGAACAGCGGCAGCACTTCCAATGAGGATTGGCTGGGCTATCCCCTGGTCCTTGAGGATTCGTGCGGCCTTTATGGCTCTCTCGTCTGTTGCGTCCGGGAAAACGATAGTCTTGCGAACGGTCTTGGCCTTTTCGATGAGGCTCGATTGAAAATTTGCTGGATTCATAAAGAACGGACTTTCATGTTGTCGTCTAGGGTCAACCCATTTTGGGCATAACCAAGATAAAAAATCCTTCCTCTCAATCAACAAAACTCATCAAGAGCTGCACAAAGGCTGGTTCGGATATTCCTGCCGAAATGGCATTTTCCGTTCAGAATGCACCAAACTTGGCGAAATTAAAAAGAATTAACCGAGATTTTACCAGTTAGGTTTGATTTTTTGTCATACCCTCAATAGATTTACCTGCCTTCCTAAAGGGGAAAATGCCAGACGTACAAACTCCAGCACGAGTGTACATTGAAACCTATGGCTGCCAGATGAATGTGGCAGATTCAGAGGTTGTGGGTGGCATACTTCGGGATGAAGGCTACCTGATGACAGGTGATCTCGAAAAGGCCGACGTTGTGCTCATCAATACGTGTGCCGTTCGCGAGAATGCCGAGACGCGGATTTATGGACGGTTGGGGTTGATGAACAGGCTCAAACGGGAGCGCCCTGGAATGGTCATTGGGGTTCTTGGGTGCATGGCTGAGCGATTACGCCACCAACTGGTAGAGCAAGAAAAACTCGTTGACCTCATCATCGGCCCCGATGAATACCGGCGACTCCCAGAACTGTTGGAGAGTGCCTTCTCGGGCGAAAAGGGTATCGCCGTCCGCTTGTCGAGGGTAGAAAACTACGAAGACATTGTGCCTCTTCGGACCGAAGGTGTTAGCGCATGGTTATCGGTAATGCGCGGGTGTGATAAGTTCTGCACATTCTGTGTGGTTCCTTTCACGCGAGGGAGAGAACGCAGCCGATACCTTCAAGGGATTTTGGAGGAAGTGAGAAGGTTGGCTGACCAGGGATTCCGAGAGGTGACGCTTCTTGGCCAAAACGTCAATTCTTACAATGATGGCATCAATGATTTTGCCAAACTTGTTTCAGCCGTGGCGGCAGTGGACCGTAACGTACGAATCCGATTTACCACATCGCACCCACAGGATTTGTCTGATAAGCTTATCGAGGCAATTGCCGACAATGACAACGTGTGCAAGTATGTTCATCTGCCCGTCCAGTCGGGTTCCGATAGGATTCTGGAACTTATGAACCGTTCCTACACGGTCGACCATTACCACAATCTCGTCGGGCGTATCCGGAAGGCGATGCCAGGTGCAAGCGTGACGACCGATCTTATCTCCGGGTTTCCCACAGAGACCGAAGAAGACCACAAGCGAACAGTGGATCTTATCAGGGAAATCAGGTATGACGGGGCGTACACCTTTAAGTACTCTTCCCGTGAAAACACGAAGGCATACGACATGTCTGAGACAGTGTCGGAAGAGGAAAAGGGAAGGCGGGTGTTTGAGCTATCGAGGATTCAACAGACGATTTCGCATGAACGTAATGAGCAGCTCATTGGCACGACCCAGCGGATACTGGTGGAAGGTCCGAGTGCCAAGTCGGCAGGTGAGTACACGGGGCGTACAGATCCCAACAAAACTGTGGTCTTTCCACACACAGGGGAGCGAGCGGGAGAATATGTGGACATTGCCATCGAACGCGCCAACGCGGCAACCTTGTTCGGGCGGCGAGAGGCGGCTTCAGGAAGCACTTCAGAGGAAAAGGCGGCATGAAAAACTTTCAGAACATTGCGCTCCTGATGACAATGCTGATCGTCGTCTCAAGTGCCATCGCTCAGGAAAAGGTTCCCGATATTAAGCACTACCTCGCCCGGATAAAGGCAGGAGAGACGGAACAGGTCAGGAATGAACTTCCTGCTCTTGTAGCAGCGAATCCTGACGATACCGGTGTTCGATATCTCCAGGCCATTCTGTCCACCGATGGTTCGGAAGCAGCCCGGATTTATGAGAGTATTTTGGAAACGTCTCCGCAGTGCGAGTGGGCTGACGATGCGCTTTACAGACTTGCCCGATTTTATGAAGCGGTTGGTTTTACGCGGACCGCAGAGCTTCGGATGGAAAGACTCCGCAAGGAATATCCGAACTCGCCATACGCGCATGGAGGAACAGGAGAAGACCTTGTTGCTACCGGGTCAAAAATACAGCCGCTCAATGCGGGTCCGGTGGTGGCTCTGCAGGAAGAGGATTCCGTTGGACGCCATGGAAGCCCGACGATTGTGGCACAGACGACACGCGTATCGCAGCCTCACGTTTCGGCGGAGACAAATCGTGTTTCAACGTCCGCAAATGCCGGAACCGATGGTATTGTTCGAGCACAGAAGCCGACAGGAGAAATTGCCGCGGATGGATTTGTTGTGCAGGTCGGGGCGTTCAGCCTCGCCGAGAATGCGGACCGCGTGAGGACAGATTTGGAACACGCAGGGTATGTTGTGGAGGTTGTGAAGGAGGAGCGGGACGGCCATGTGTTGCATGTCGTCAGAGTTGGAAATTACGCTACTGCAGAAAAGGCGCGTGAGCAGAGTGATCTCATCCGCGATCAGTTCCATGTCAACGGAATAGTGGTACCGCGATAATATGCAAGATGCCGCGATGAAAAAGGAAACGTCCCAGGATCGCGAGAATCCCGAGATCCTGGGCGAATCGGTTGCGATGCGCAAGATCGTGGATGTCATTGCGCAGGTGGCCCCGACGGATATTACCGTCTTGATCAGCGGCGAAAGCGGTGTAGGGAAAGAAGTGGTGGCAAAGGCGATCCACAACGCCAGCGCCAGGAGCCGCCGTCCGTTTGTCACAGTGAATTGCGGCGCGATCCCTGAAGGAATCATCGAGAGTGAGCTCTTTGGTCATGAGCGCGGGTCATTTACGGGCGCTTCGGACCAGCGGAAGGGGTATTTTGAACTCGCCGACGGCGGGACGATTTTCCTTGATGAGATCGGCGAACTTCCGCTCGCAGCCCAAGTGAAGTTCCTCCGAGTTCTTGAAAATGGCGAATTCCAACGAGTCGGCTCGTCTGTTCCGAAACGCGTCAATGTGCGGGTGATCGGGGCGACGAACAAAGACCTCGAAGCGGAAGTGCGGCACGAACGCTTTCGGACGGATTTGTTCTTCCGTCTCCGGTCCGTGAATATTGTCGTACCTCCCTTGCGGGAGCGACCCGAGGATATTCCCGTGTTCTTCCGGCATTTTGTGGAAGAGGTTTCGCAAAAGCATCAGATTACATTTGGCGGCATTGCCCCTGGGGCAATGCGTCTCCTCGAATCATATCACTGGCCGGGCAATGTCCGTGAGTTGCGCAATGTCGTGGAAAGCATGCTCGTGCTCGAGCAAGGGAAATACATTGAACCGGAGATGGTAAAGAAATACCTCAAAAATTACAAAATTCCTGAAGAAGACCGTCATCTCCCTGTTCCGGTTGTCGGGAAAAGTGTCGAGCAGGCGGAGCGTGAACTGATCTTCCGCGCCCTGCTTGACATCAAGGGAAACCTCGTCGAGCTGAAAAACCTGTTCCTTGACCAACGCAGGCAATCGGACGAGAACGTGGATTCCGGCAACGGCGTGCAGAATGGTCCGGAGTCAAAGACACTCTCACTCCAGGACATGGAACAACGGATGATTACGGAGGCGCTTGAACGCTATAAGGGGAATCGCCGGGTCGCTGCCCGGGCGCTGAATATCAGCGAGCGCACGCTGTATCGAAAGATCAAGGAGTACGATCTCGAGTGAAACAGTCGGCTTTCGTTGCGGCAGTTCTGGCGGGGATCATTTCGGCGATCATGATGCCGGGATGTTATTCCTTCACAGGCGCTTCGGTGCCGCCACATTTGAAAACCATCGGTATCCCATTGGTTGATGATCAATCCGGACTGGGCCAACCGGGACTGCGGGAACAGTTCACGACGGCACTGACCAATCTCTTCTTGAACGATAACAGTCTGGAGGTTGCAGACCGTCGGACATCGGATGCAGTGCTTGAGGGAACTATTACTTCCGTTTCCGATGCGCCGTCCAGCATCCAAAAGGGGCAGGAGGCGGCGCCGGAACAGGTCAGCAAACGCAGAATTACCATGTCTGTCAAAGTTGCCTTCCAGGATAAGAAACTCCGACGGACTGTGTGGGAGAAAACTTTCTCCGAATGGGGCGATTATGACACGGGGGGAGGAGGAATTTCCCAACGCGACGCGGGCATCCAGGAAGCGACCAGAAAACTTACTGAAGATATTCTTCTCGAAACGGTTTCGGGGTGGTAGTGCGGGGGAAGAACAACCGAAACCTTCACCATCGTATCACATCAGAGGCACAGTTGCGAATCAATCATGGCTGAACTCATCCTGTTTACCTATATGTTCTCGCTCACGGTCCTCTTCATATTTGGATCGCATGGTTTTATCATGATCTATTATTATTTGAAATTCAAATCGAAGAAGAGCCTTCCGGCTGCGGAAATCACAACCTATCCGGTTGTGACTGTCCAATTGCCGGTGTTCAACGAAATCTACGTCGTAGGCCGTCTTATTGATTCCGCGTGCGCCATGGTCTATCCGAAGGACAAGCTGGAGATTCAGGTCCTGGATGATTCAACGGACCAGACTGTGCAAGTCGTGGCAAACCACGTTGAGCAGTACAGGAAACAGGGTTTTGACATCAAACAGGTCCGCCGGGAAAACCGCCAGGGCTACAAGGCCGGCGCTCTTCGCGAAGGCCTCAAGTCGGCAAGAGGCGAATTCATTGCAATTTTCGATGCAGATTTTATTCCCCGGCAGGATTTCCTCTTGAAAACCATCCCGTACTTTGTTGAAGATCAGAAGGTGGGCATGGTGCAGACCCGGTGGGAGCATCTCAACTCGGAGTATTCTCTCCTCACGCGGACGCAGGCAATGGCTCTCGATGGACATTTTGTAATTGAGCAGGCAGTGCGGAATAAGGTGGGGTTTTTCATCAACTTCAACGGGACAGCCGGTGTCTGGCGTCGTTCCTGTATCGAAGATGCGGGGAATTGGCAATCAGACACGCTTACCGAGGATCTCGACCTGAGCTATCGTGCACAGCTTCGCGGCTGGAAGTTCAAGTATCTCAACAATGTCACTTCGCCGGCGGAACTGCCTTCGGAAATCAACGCGCTCAAATCGCAGCAGTTCCGTTGGACAAAAGGCGCAATCGAAACGGCCAGAAAAATCCTGCCCATCGTCTGGAAATCGAAGCTTCCTCTGGGCATCAAGGTTCACGCAACATTCCACCTCACGAACAACCTCGTGTTCCCCTTCATCGTTCTTGCGGGAATCCTGAATGTTCCGCTTGTGTTCATCAAGCACCAGGGCAATTACGATGCGTATTTCACCTTTATGTCGGTGTTTGTATTTGCCTTCATCGGGTCGTTCCTGTTTTATCTGTTCTCACAAAAGGATGTCTATGCCGACTGGCGGCGACGGATTTTCCTGTTCCCTGTCTTCATGGCGGGGAGTATGGGTTTCGCGGTCAACAACAGTCGGGCAGTGATTGAAGGGTTGTTTAAGAGAAGGAGCGAATTCGTCAGGACTCCCAAGTACAGCATTCGGAACAAGAAGGATTCATGGACAGACAAGGAGTACGTTCCAGTGAAAATCAGTTCCACGGTAGTGATTGAGATCATCCTGGCTGTGTATTGCTTGTTCGGCGTTGTTTCGTCCCTGTATTTCCTGGAGATTGCTGCAGTGCCGTTCCAGCTTCTGTTCTGTCTCGGGTTTACATTTGTTTCGGTCATGTCTGTGAAGCATGCGTGGGTTGCACGGCAATTGAGCACCAAGGTCAGCTGAGAGTAATCACCGGAGAGATTGCTTCCATGGCACAGCAAAACACTTCATCTGTGGATCCTGTCGCAGATCCGCGGTTCGCTCAACGTGCGTCCGAACTCCTGGCCTCCGGCGATGTTTCAGGGGCCCTTGATCTCGCATTCGCAGGTGCGGAAAAGTTTCCCTGGTACGCGACCGGACAGTATATTCTGGGAACTTGTTACGAGGAGGCAGGCCAAATTCTTGATGCGCTTGCCGTCTTCCGGAGGGCTCATCAGTTTCTC
>PMNP01000183.1 GCA_003161755.1 Ignavibacteriota bacterium
CAGGAAGAAGAAATCCTCGGCAAGGCGTACGACGGAAAGTTGATGCGGCGTTTGCTCACGTATCTTCGCCCGTACCGAAGGCATGTGGTTTTGGCTATCTTGTTGAGCATTGTCGTGTCGGCTATGGAAGCAATTCGTCCGTATTTCGTTGCGATCGCTGTCGACAAGAATATCGCGCAGAAGGATGGCCACGGGTTGTTGATCACGACGATCGAGTTTTTCTCGTTGCTGGTCGTCAGGGCTGTGATGCAGTATCTGAATNNAGTGGATTGGCCAACGGACGATTTTCGATCTGCGCATGGAGGTATTCGAGCACCTGCAAAAGCTCGGACTGAAATTCTATGACAGAAACCCCATCGGACGGCTTATCACAAGGGTGACGAATGACATCGAAGTGCTGAACGATATGTTCTCTTCGGGAATCGTCCTGGTGTTCAGCGATGTCTTCACGATTCTCGGTATCCTCTACTTCATGTTCGCGATAAACTGGAAGCTGGCGGCGCTGTCGCTTGCAGTACTGCCGCTGTTGTTCTATGGGACATTCTTGTTCAGGAAGAAGGCCAGGGGCGCCTATCGTGAAGTGAGGATCCAGATCGCAAGAATCAATGCGTTCATGCAGGAACATATCACGGGGATGACCGTGGACCAGGTCTTCAACAGGGAGAAAAAGGCCTTCCAGGAATTTGACGGCATCAACGCCGCCCATCGCGAAGCGAACATCAAATCGATCTTCTANNTGACACCATCGGCGCCGTGGCGGTGGGGACGATCCTCTGGTATTCCGGAGTGGAAGCGCTTGCGGGCACAGTGACAATCGGCGTGGTGATGGCGTTCCTGCAATTCAACGAGATGTTCTGGCGACCGATCCGCGATCTGTCGGAGAAGTATAACATCATGCAAACGGCAATGGCATCGTCGGAACGGGTGTTCCGCCTGCTTGATGATCATACCCTCGTTCCCGATCCGCCGCACCCGGTGACTCTTTCACAGGTTAAGGGAAACATTGAATTCCGCAATGTCTGGTTTGCGTATAACGAGAAGACTGGTGATCCCGACCATTCAGAGTGGGTACTGAAGAACGTCTCCTTCAACATCAGGGAGGGCGAATCGGTGGCGATCGTTGGGCACACCGGCGCCGGGAAAACATCCGTCATCAACCTGCTCGGACGTTTCTATGACGTTCAGCGCGGCGAAATCCTGATCGACGGAGTGGACATCCGTCAGTTGCGACAACAAGATCTTCGCCGCCACATGGCGGTCGTTCTCCAGGATGTGTTCCTCTTCTCGGGGGATATCACGTCAAATATCAATCTCGGCGACGAGTCGATTTCCGCCGACACGGTCAAGGCGGCGGCGCGGGTGGTTGGCGCGAATCGTTTTATCGAGCGGCTCCCGGGGGCGTATCACGAACCTGTCCAGGAACGTGGCTCCACGTTGTCTGTGGGGCAAAAGCAGCTCATCTCGTTCGCCAGAGCGTTGGCCATCCATCCGAGAATCCTTGTGCTCGATGAGGCAACCTCAAGCGTCGATACGGAAAGTGAACAGCTCATCCAGCAGGCAATCGGAAAGCTGCTCCACGGCAGAACGTCAATTGTCATTGCACACCGTCTCTCAACGATTCAATCGGCCAACAAAATCATCGTGATGCACAAAGGCGAAGTGCGGGAAATGGGGACGCATCAGGAACTTCTTGCACTTGGCGGGATATACTTCACGTTGTACCAGTTGCAGTACAAGGAACAGGAAACAGATTCGCGTCGGATCGCCAACCTGTCCGAGGGACGCTGCCTCTTTCGGGGGGCCGTAAAGCGGACACGGTACCCATTGTTACAGAGCCCCTGGATCTGTCGCTGACGCACCAGCCAGTAATGGAAGTCTGCTTCAGGTCCGGACGGCAGACACCGAGAGGAGGGCATCATGCTGGCGCACAATCCTTCCCACCCATCGTTTATCACCCTCGAACGGCACATCATGGAAGGCGAGAGGGCTCATCCGGAAGCTACGGGAGAGTTCTCTGCAATCCTGCATAATATGTCCCTGGCCGCGAAACTTGTCTGGAGAGAAGTGACCAAGGCGGGATTGGTCAATGTCCTCGGCTCGACAGACAGGATGAACGTGAGCGGCGACGTGGTGAGAAAGCTCGATGAATTTGCCGACACGACCATCTACCGGGCCATGGATCATGGTGGACATCTCTGCGTGATGGCATCGGAAGAAAACGAAGACCTCCTCCAAATCCCGGACGGATACCCCCGAGGCAAGTACGTACTTCTCTTCGATCCCCTGGATGGTTCAGGCAATATCGATGCGAATGTGACGATTGGAACGATCTTCTCCATCTTCCGGCGTGTGAGCCCCGGTGGTACGGGAACCATCGAGGATGTTCTGCAGGCAGGGGTCCGTCAGGTTGCCGCCGGGTACTTCCTGTTCGGATCAAGCATGATGTTTGTGTATTGTACCGGCCACGGCGTGCACGGGTTTACCCTTGATCCGTCGGTGGGAGAGTTTCTCCTCTCTCACTCTGACATTCATATCCCCGAGCAGGGGAGTATTTACAGTGCGAATGAAGGCAACAGCCAGAGATGGGGGGAACATCTGCAGCGCTACGTCGGATTTCTCAAAGAGGAAGGCCCCGCCGGCAAGCGGCCGTATTCACTGCGGTATGTAGGTTCCCTTGTTGCCGACGTTCATCGGACGTTGTTATACGGCGGGATCTATTTCTATCCGTCAGACGCAAAACACCCCGAAGGCAAACTCCGTTTGATGTACGAAGCAAATCCTCTGGCATACATTGTGGAACAAGCCGGCGGAGCTGCCACTGACGGGAACCGGCGTATCCTCGAGATCACTCCGACGTCGTTGCATCAGCGCACGCCGCTCTTCATTGGGAGCGTTAAGGATGTTGCTTGCGTGGAGGGATTTCTGCGGAAAGGTGAAGCCCACCTCGCAGCGCAAAGAGGTTGAGTCCGACGAACAGCCCTAAACGAAAACAGGCAGAGAATACCATTCTCTGCCTGTCGTTATTTCCAGACCTGCACGCCCATTGTTACTTGAGATGGTCCAGCTTCGCCTGGGCTTTCTTTGCGAGCGGACTCTTCGGGGCGGTCTTGATCAAATCGTTATATGCCTGACGTGCATCTTCGATCTTCCCTGCCGCGACGTACGTGTTTCCCAACATGAACTTGGATTCATTAATCATATCTGAACCGGGAAAATTGATGACTGCCAGAAATTCCTCTGAGGCATATTCATATTTCTTCTGGGCGAGGTATGCCTCACCGAGCCAGTAGTGACAGTTGTCGTTGAGATCCGTTCCCACCGTGGAGATGAGAAGGTTTTCCAACTTGGATACTGCGTCCTTGTATTCCTTCCTTTGGACCATCGCCACAGCAGCATCATATTCAGCTTTCTGACTTTCAGCAGTGATCTTCGAAGGAGGGGGATAGGTGCTCAATTTCAGGGCTTCCTGCGAAGGAGCTGCCACGGCCGCCGGATAGGTTGAAGCGGACTGTGCTCCTGCATCACCATGGGCTGGCTGTTGCTCGAGCTTGAGGGTGAGCGACCGGTTCTCTGCAGCAAGCGCATTGATCTGCTCACGCAAGCGCTGGTTCTCCGCCATCAGGGAGTCATTGATGGGGGCCTGAATGAGTTGCGGTTGCGCCGCAGAGCCTTCAGACTCTCCGACGGTTTCCGATTGATGGGCGCAGCCTACGAACAGTGCAAGGGAAACGATCCACAAAAACGATGAAAAACAGCGGGTGGCAGTCATGATAGGAGGCTCCTTATGCTGCACGAATGTATTAAGGTCAAGCGGGAATGTCAAGGTTCAACGGCAATGATTCCACGGCGCTGCATTGAGCCCAGCGATCGGGCCACCCGGCGGCATATTTGGAGAACCACGCTGTCCGGAACGCCGTCATAGCATTTCGATTGCAGCCTCATATCGCAAACGTCGTTGACATAATCCACGACAACGAGCTTCTTTTCCTTTGTAATGGCTATTTCTGATGAAAAAAAGTCAAGTTTGCAGATCTTCTGGATCTTCCTTGCCAGGGTTGCCAATGACTGCAGGCCGAAGCGTTCACGTTCCTCAGGGGCAATGACCTCATAGCGGTGAGTATCATCGTCCCACCAACATGGAATAACCAGGCCGAAAACGAAGAATACGCGAAACCACGCCTTGTGGAAATTCATTGGTATCGGTAGAATTTTCTCCTGCAGCAGGTATTTGTCGTTTTTATGATGCTGCCGTGATTCAATGACATCTTTGAGGGATTCAGCACCGGTGATGACGCCAATGCCGCCTCCAGTAGTGTTGGCGGGTTTGATGATAAACGGGCGGCCAAGCCGGGCAAGATCACTCAGAGTGAGCTCGATTTCCCGCCGTTTGTGATAGGGGGATATAATGATAGAAAACGGAACGTTGAGCCCCTCGGTAAGAAACTCAAGATGCATGGTTGCTTTATCTGTCGCATGAAAAAGGGCTTCCGGAGTGTTGATGAAGTACGCCGAGCTCTTTTGCACAACACGCGACACAGCGGCGAAATGATTGCCGGATCCTGCCGCGCGATCCAAGAAGGCGCCGAATCTCAAATCGCCCCGGTGAATCCGCCTTGCCGTCTCCTGCGTGTTGTGATGAGAAATGGAATAAAACCGGAACCCGTGAGCGTGAATCTCCCGCTCAAGGATCTGAATAAAATCTCCATCATACTCCCAGTCCCACGCAACTGCCAACTGAAAAAAATCCGCCATGTCCCACCGGTGCATTTGCCTGAATCAGTGAAATAGAATAGCCAAAAGCTCCGTGGTTGTCAAGCCAGCCCTGAGCAGGTAGGATCGTTTGGAGTTCCGTTGAGGAACAGAAACAAACGAAGCGCGCAACGCACAAGGTGCTCGCGGCAACTCGCAGGCCCCTTTGCTTGTTATTCAATACATGATATGGTATATTTTTTTGAGAAATCATGGAGTTTCCGGTGAAATGTGAGGTTGATGGACTTTACTGCCGTTGGCTGGCCAGCTTGGTGCTGGTTCTTGGAGTCATCTTCATGGGAGGATGCAGTTCGGACGTCAAAACTGTCCGGGAATCTCCTCCTCCTGAGCCGACCGTGAACAAGGCAATGCAGGAACTGGCCATTCAGCATTTTATCGAGGGCTCTCTGTGGGAGCAGAAGGGTGAACTTGCCCAGGCCGTCCTCGAATATCAGGAGGCTCTGCGATACGACAAGGATCCTGCAACGTATTACGTCCTCTCGCGGGTCTACTCGGGGTTGAACAAGCATGTGGCTGCGGTCGAGGCCGGCCGCGAAGCCGTGCAAATGGTTCCGGATAATGTCGAGTACCGGAAGAACCTGGCGATTGTCTATCTTACTGCCATGCAGCCGGACTCTGCTCTCCGGCAATACGAAGAAGTTGTCCGGTTGGATTCTTCGAGTGTGGAGTCGTGGTTCAACCTTGCCCGGCTGTACCAGGTTCGATCTCCTTTCAAGGCCCTTGAGATCCTTGAATCGATTACCAATCGGTTCGGACCGGAATGGGATGTTCTTCTTCAGACTGCCGATCTCTCCAACAAACTCAACAGGTTTGACCACGCAGCTTCCGCTCTGGAGAAGATGGTCGAAATCGATCCGGCGAATCAGGAATTGCGGCGGACCCTCGGCCAGACGTATATGAGAGCCGGACAAAACGACAGCGCTCTGGCGATATTCTCCGCCCTTCATGACGAGAATCCCGGCAACCTCGAGTTTCTTGCCGACGTAGGTGCCGTGCACCTTGCGCTCAAGAATTATCCTCAGGCCGAATCCGAATTTGGCAGTCTTCTCTCGAACGACACCGTCAATGTGGACGCCAAGCTTCGAATAGGCGAAGCATATTTTGGTCAGATTGAAAAAGACTCCACCATCGCACCCCAGGCGCAGATGGTGTTCGAGCGAATCCGCGAACAGATTCCGCAGGATTGGAGACCGTATTGGTTTCTCGGTGCCATCGGATCCATCACGCACAATGATTCGCTCTCTGCACGTAGTTTCCGGCGTGTAACGGAGCTGGCCAGCTGGAATGCCGACGCCTGGGTGTACCTCTCATCGGTCTTTCTTAGCAAGAACAACTTCTCGGAAGTCGCCCATGTCCTGGAGTCAGCCCTCAAGGTTCTCCCCGATGACTTTCGGGTGAACTTCCTCCTCGGTGTTGCCTACAACAGGCTGGGCAAAAACGTGGAAGCCGTGAGTGTGCTCGAACACGCCCATTCCATCAATCCAAAAGATGTTGACGCCATTTCTCAACTGGCGCTTGTGTATGACGGGCTGAAGCACTTCAACGAATCCGACTCCCTTTATGAAGAGGCGCTGCGACTCGATCCCAGCAACCACCTTGTGCTCAACAACTACAGCTACAGCCTTGCTGAACGCAATGAGCAGCTTGACCGAGCACTCGACATGGTGAAGAAGGCGTTGGAGGCGCAACCCAAGAATGCCTCATACCTGGACACCATGGGCTGGGTGTATTTCCGCATGGAGCGGTACGACGAGGCAGCCTCGTATGTTAAACGGGCCCTTGCGGAGGGGGAGGCGAACGCAACTGTGTATGAGCACCTGGGAGACATTTATTTCAAGATGAACGACAAGAAGGCGGCACTTGAGCAGTGGAACATTGCCCTTCACCTTGACAGCGAGAACCGGCAACTCCGCGAAAAGGTTCTCCGCGGGTCGCTCTGATGAGCATCCGGCGCCTTGCAGTGCTGTTCCTGCCGATTCTCGCGCTCACCTCGTGTGCGCCACGCCGTGAAGGCGTGCTGCTTGACACGACAAAAACTCCCGCTCTCCGTCTTGCCGCTATGGTGAGAGCCGCCGATGCACAAATCCTGACACTCCGTGGCAGAGGCAGTATCGCATTTGATACGCCGGAAATGGGAGGGACGGTCGCGTTCGATCTTTCGCTTCGAAAGCCGGATTCGGTTCTGGTGAGCCTGGAAGGCCCCTTCGGGATCGATGTGGGGTCATTCTTTCTGGGCCACGGCCATTTTGTCTTGTACAACAGCATGCAGAATGCGTTCGCCTCTGGCGTGCCCACCAGGGCAACCTTGCGTTCGCTCATCCCCGTCGATTTGACAAGCGATGAGATTGTCTCGGCGTTTTCCGGGTCGTTTCCGCTTCCTGCCAACCAGGAGCCGCTATCGTATTCGGTTGACGACGACCAGTTTGTCCTGGAATATTCCTGCGGAGAAGACACCTGCGCATTTCGGATCGATCCTGAACTGCTTATGGTGCGGCACTACACCAGGACTGACCACACGGGTGCCATTGTGATCGAGGGCGAGACGACAGGATCGATCGAACACTCGGGACAGCGCATCCCCCGCCGCGTCATCCTCTCCATGCCACAGGAGCAGCGAAGAGTAACGGTCGTTTTTTCAGCGGCCGACTTTAACACCGATGACCTGTCATTCTCATTCGACATACCTCCGAATGCCAGAAGAATGAACGGCACCCAGTAACACCGGTTGCCTGACACAATCCCCGATTCTTCGGGACGGCCATGACCGGACGCATTGTCCTCACAGTCCTTCTTCTTGTCCTTGCTTCTGAGCTGTTGATGGCCCAGAAGCCTTCCGATCTCACGCGTCACAAACAGGAACTTCAATCGATCCGCGACCAGATCACCTCCATGGAGAACCAGATCACGGAGCAGCAGAAGCGAGAAAAGGTCTCTCTCGATTTGCTCGACACGTATGATCGCAAGGCCGGACTGGTCCACAGGCTCATCAACCGGCTCCGCAGCGAGTCACAGGAGATGCAGCTGCATATTGATTCCAGCCGGGCGACCGTGGCACGGCTTGAAGACAAGTACTCGTATCTGAAGAGTCAGTACGCGCAATATATCACATCTGTGTATAAAGCCGGACCGATTCTCGATCTGGAACTTCTCTTTTCCTCCCGATCACTGAACGAATTCTTCATCAGGAATGAATANNGGAACGCAAGCAGCTCCTGGAGGAAGTTCAGGCCCGGTTGCAGGTTCAGTTGGGAGACCAGCAGCGCATGATTGAGGAAAAGGCCGGCGAAGAGCAACGCCTGGCATCCCTGGCGACGGAACGCCGGCAGATGGTTTCCCAGATCCGGAAGGACAGGAAACTCCTGCAGCGATCCATCGAACGACAGGTCAAGGCGGCAAAGGATCTCGAGAACATGATCACGCAGCTTATCGAGGCTGAACGAATCAGGAAGGAAAAGGAGGAGAAGGAACGCGAGGCCGCTGCCAAGAAAGGTGTTCACTTCCCTCAACCTTCCGTAACGGTGGGAGATTTTGCGGCGCGGAGGGGTAAACTTCGCTGGCCGGTAAGCGAGGGGTTGATCGTTGCCCACTTTGGAACCCAAAGACACCCCACGCTGAAGACCATCACACAAAACACGGGCATTGATATCGCGGTGAAAGCCGGAACTCCGGTCAATGCCATCGCTGAAGGGGAGGTCGCCACAATCTGGTGGCTCCCATCATTTGGCAACCTCGTTATTATCAATCATTACAGCGGCTACCGTACCGTGTACGCACATCTTGCCGACATCAAAGTGGTGGAAGGTCAGCATGTGAAGGAAGGGGATATCATTGCCGAAAGCGGCGAATCCGTCGATGGCCCTCGTCTCCACTTTGAAATCTGGAAAGACCGGGAAAAACAGAATCCTGAAAACTGGCTGAACAGGCAATGAACCGATCATCGCTGGCCGTTTGCGCGGCCATTGCCATTCCTCTCTTTCTTCTGACCCTGTTTGTGGCACGGATTGTTTCTCCCGTGGAGCAACAGGTCACCCGGTTGAAGTATGCCTTGCGCGGCGATGTGAAAGCCGATTCGAACATCGTGATCGTTTACATCGACAACGAATCCGTGCAGACGCTCGGCTGGCCTGTGCGGCGAAATTTCCACGCGTTGATGCTGCACGCCCTTGCCGGACTTCAGCCTCGCGCCATTGGGCTCGACATTCTGTTTGAGGATCCCAAGTTGGGGTATCAGGAATTTCCTGAATATGACACCCTTCTTGCCTCGATGATGCGTGAAGCACGTTGCGTTGTGCTCCCATCGTATTTTGAGGAGGTAGGTACCCAAGGCGATAGCACGCTTCCCTTGCTTCCATCGACCATAGGTTACCCCCGCGTCCATGGCCAACTTCCCGAAGGGCGCAGACTTCATCTGCCTCTCGCGCTGTTCTCCGATGCAGCGGCGGGAATAGGTCAGGTGAACTTTCTTGACGAGTCTCCCGAGATTTTGCCGGTTGTCGCGGCGGGTTGGACCGGAGTTCCTGCGTTCGGCCTCGAAGTCTTCCGTGTGGCGGAAGGGACCTCCAGGAACGATGTCTTTCTGAATGATGGGGTCGTCCTACTCGATCGCGATGGAAAGGAACGAACCATTCCTTGTAACGGCGATGGGACGTCTCCGGTGAATTTCCCGGGACCTTTGCGAAGCTATACACACTATTCATTTCTGGACGTCCTGAGGTCTTACGACGCTCTCCGGCGGGGCTCCTCTCCTCCCATCCCCATCACAACGTTTAAGAACAAGGTTCTCCTCGTGGGAGTCATTGCCGAAGGCCGCAGTGATTTTCGAACCACGCCGGTCGACGAGCGCACTCCCACGATTCTCATCCACGCAGCGTTCATCGATAATGCCCTCCGATCGGCTTTCCTGAGACACGTCCATCCTGTTATCTTCAACGTGCTTCTTGCCTTGGTCATCATGGTCTGCGCATGGTCATCGGTTTGTCTCTCGAAAGTGATGAGCAGCGTTGTCCCGCTTGTGACCATCGTGGCAGTTGTTGCGGCATCGTTCACACTTTTTGCGGCGTGGGGAATATTTCTTCCGGTCGTCCAACTCGTTGTCGGCGGGGTCCTGGCAGCAGCGGCGGCGCAGGTGGTTCGCTGGAGATCCGATGGGACTCAAGTGGAGACTCTGGCGGCCGAGAAGGAAGCGATCATGATGCAGCTTCACGACCGTGAAGCAAAGGTGGCGCTCCTGGAACGGGAGATCCTCGATCGCGAATCAGCTGTGGACAAGACCCGCAATGAGGAACTGCTGGAAGAAATCCGGCGATACAAGTCGGAAATCTTTGCTCTTTCCTCGAAGGCCCAGGACATGGAGCAGTTCGAGCCTAACCCGGCCGACGCAGAGCAATCGGCCGAGGTGTTTGAAGGAATCGTCTATAGCCGTTCCGGATCGATGAAGCCCGTGGTGGATTTTGTGAAAAAGATTGCCCCCAGCAACGCTCCGGTCCTCATCCTTGGCGAAAGCGGAACCGGCAAAGAACTAGTAGCCCGCGGCATTCATGCCCGCAGCGCCCGCAAGGACGGACCGTTTATTGCGGTGAATTGCGGGGCACTGGCGGAGTCCCTTCTTGAGTCCGAGCTGTTCGGGCATGAGAAAGGAGCATTCACCGGGGCGGTGAAGGACCGTATGGGCAGATTTGAACTCGCGCATGGAGGCACAATCTTTCTGGATGAGATTGGTGAGGTGAGTGCAGCCTTTCAGCTCAAACTTCTACGAGTCCTTCAGGAAGGGGAGATTGAACATGTGGGCGGGACCAAAACGATCCACGTCGATGTTCGCGTCGTTGCTGCAACAAACCAAGACCTGAGACAAATGGTTCGCGACCGCGAATTCCGCGAGGATTTGTACTACCGGCTCAACGTGGTGCCGATCCAGTTGCCGGCCCTGCGCGAGCGGCGCGAGGACNNACCTCTATTACCGCCTCAACGTGCTTACTGTTTCTTTGCCGTCGTTGTGCGATCGGCGGGTCGATATCGGGGTCCTCGTCAGGCATTTCCTCATGCGCGAAGATCCGAACATCGGAATCTCGAAAGGGGTGATGGAGATCTTCCTTGCCCATCACTGGCCGGGCAATGTTCGTGAATTGGAGAGCGCAATCAGGAGAGCCGTTCTGATGGCCCGAGCAGAAGGCCGGGCAATGATTATCGCGAAAGATTTGCCGGAGGAACTTGCTCTCGCGCTTCGCGGCGCATTGCCGGTGCACGAGCAGGTTTTGGATCACTTGAGGGCAAAAGGGTTTTCGCGAAGTTCGGTGAGCGATACGGCAGAGGAACTCGGCGGTCTCAATCGGGGAACTGTGGCCGAATATCTCAGGGGAGAATGCCTGCGCATATTTACGGAAAAAGAGTACAAGTTTGATGAGGCCGTGCGGCACATTGCTCTCTCGGCCGACGAAGCAGTTCTCGATCGTGTACGCAAACGATTAAACGAGTATCTCCTCAACATCGCCTCCGCCGTCGACCCCTCTCAACCGTGGGAGATGTCCGCTGCAGCGTTAAAGCCCAAAGCCAAGAACCTTCCGCAGCGCTACCACCCGTTCATCGATCAGGTGGCAGAAGCATTTTATCGCGGGAGGTGGAAGATTGAAGGGTAGATCCGTGTGACGCTCGAAAGCATTTCTTGCCAGATGCGTGGTTCCCGAATTCCCGCATTTCCCATCAATATTCCCGCAGTAGTCTGCCAAACGAAACGCCCGCCTACTTCCGAATTTCCAAGAATTTCGCCTGAAATCGATGTTTTGCAAGCCGGCGATTGAACAAATCTGGTTGGCATGTGAATTGGATATATGCTCAACACCTCATCGAGAGATGAGCAGACCAACACGATGATGAGACGAACTCGGAGAATTCAACCAGAGAAAGAATTGCTTGCTAATCACTTCATTCAATCAGGAGGTACGTGTATGAGAACAGCACTGGTCATCTTCTGTGGAGTCTGTCTCGCCGGCGCATTGCTGATGAGCGGATGCAAGAAAGACAGCAGCGGCCCCAATGATATGGGCTCATCGCAGGCGGCAATGGTCCAAAGCGCCATGGAATCGTCGGCAGCGACCGATGCGTTTGTGAGTAACGATGAACTGGCATTTGCCGACAGTCGCGTTGCACCGACCAATTACGATGAGACGCTGGCGAAACTTGATTCAGCAGTCACACCCCTGCGATGGGGACGATTCATTACCTCCATCACACGGACTGCTACTATCGCGTCAACATCGGGTGATACTGCTGGCGTTGTTCGTATCGAACGGACAATTGTGGGCGTGCTGAAGATCCAAACATCAGGCGGCGACACACTCTCTAAACCGTTTACCGACAAATCGGTTCGTGATGTCATTGTCCGTCGTTTGCCTCACAGCGATTCCACTGCGGTGCTGACGTGGAGGCCGGTAGCAACGTCGCTCGTGTCAGGGTCAACACAGAATCTGACGGGGACTGGCAACTCCATTGCCATCACCCAGGTTGTGATCAATGCTGGCGGAAACACTCTCACCATTACCAATCCCTTAACGTTCTGGCTTCGCTACGGCTGGGGCCTGGGTTTCCGCGACTGCAAAGCGAACGTCCCGGAGTTCAAGATGAACGACAGTCTTGTTGTGAACGCAACAGTCATGTCACAGTCAGCGGACACCGATATGGTGGTATTGCGGCACGGATTCGGGCTGCAATCGCTTCACTTCAGACGCGGGCGCATGAGCCTCGTGTCACAGACTGGACCTGACGCCAATGGATTCTATACCAGGGTGTACGAACTCCATCTGCAGCCGAGGTTCGGGCTTGGATTCTTCCATGTTGGCATCGACGCTGTTACAAGAGCAACTTTGTATGACAGTAGTGCTCCGTACTCTGTAAGTTGGTGGGGCGTTCCCTACGCTGTTCGCTGAACGCAGCATACAGCGGCCGGATCCTCTTGTAGGCGGGGATCCGGCCTTGGGAATGCGTTGCGATTCACTTTGGAATTCGACTAATTGTACACTGACGCACAAAACAACACTTACCGATGAGACTGGTATCTTCCATACTTCTTCTGTTGTTCCTGGCTGCGGGCTGTAACCACCCGACAGAGGTGGTGGTGCAACCACTCGGGAGCGAACAGGAGGATCCACTGGACGTCACTCCGTTGCAAATGGTGGATACAACAACGTATCAGGGAGGAATCGACTCTCTGGCGCTGACTCCGGTAGATCAAGCACGGTTTGCGGGCCTTATGCTGGTCACCAATACGGTGTTTGATAAGGGGAGTTCGGTCGTCTCAAAGGCAAGTTCCAGGGTGTTGTTCGCCGATCTCAACCGCCCCTATTCGCATTTGGGGGAGATACTCGGCGGCTTCGGGCTCCGGCTGAAGGTTCCGTTGACGATCAACGGTCTTGTCATGGTACCGATTCCTCATATCATTCGTGCCGCTTCTGTCGCTATACCATGGGGAGTGGAATACTACCGTGATCTGACAGGAACCTTCCGGCAGGATACGGACTACACCTGGAGTGCGGGCGAAGACTCGCTTGGAGCGATTGGCATTCCCATTCACGCACCACCCTCGATTGCGGTGAATTCTCCACAGGGTGGGGGAGTGTACACGCGTGATCAGGACCTGAAGCTCCGATGGACGGGAAACGGCGACATGACGATTTATCTGAGCGTGTGGCGTCCCTTGACAGGGAAAACGCTTCCCATCATGAAGCTGCATCCGCTCGGAACCCGGGGACATGCTGTTCTTGCGTCCAAGATCCTTCGCGCACTTCCGCGCGAACGATTCTATGTCTTCACCTTCGTTCTCGCAGACAGGAATGAATCCGTCCACATCGCGCGCTTCAACGGAGAGATTCTTGCGCAGGGCTCTTCAGTGTACAATACCTACGTCGAACTCCAGTAGAGACGTTCTGTGCGCCGGATAATCCTGACGCACATGCTGACGTTTCTGCTTTTCGGGATGACCTGCTCTTTGGCACGCAGCCAAACGGTCTTCGAACCCCGAGGGGTCTCACTCGGCGCCTCAGCGACCCTGGCNNGGGAGAGATCGCATCAACCATTCCAAGTCAGGGGAGTGGTTTTCAGTTCGAAGGAATTACCGCGGGCCGCCGCATACTTGATGCCCTCGCGGTGAACTTTGAATACTCTCCTGGGGCGGAACTGGATTTTGTGTTTCCTTCTTCCGTGCGAATCCGCGGCCTTGAGTTTGCCACAGGTCGGACAGTCACGTACAAAGAGCTCCTGGCGGGAAGTCTTGCTGTCACGTTCAATCCATCGTTATCGGCAGGGTTGACAATACGGTCACGCACGGTTACGGTGAGCGACCCACAGCTTGACCTGCAAGATACAACGATCGTTACCGTGACGAATGAAGCCCACAGAACGTCAATCCTGTTTGACCTGGGGCTGCGGTGGGAGGCATCCGAGTTTGCAGCGTTCTCACTAGTNNCATGGTGCCCGGCAGCAGTTTGCCGGCGGAATTTTCGAGTTATGAGTTCCCGCGACAATCCGGACTCGAAGCGGGAATTGTCATTACACCATCACCGTCAGTAGGGATCACTCTTATTGGAGGGACCCTAAGGATGGGATCCTTTGGCGTGGAATGGCACCCGATCCCTTCTGTGACATTGGGCGGTGCCACCTTTTTGGATGCAGATCAGTCGCCGGCAGTGATTGCTGGAGCCGTCAGCGCGGGTTGGTCAATCGGACCGGTAGCAATGGAAGCTTCGTACTTGAAATTTGTAAATCAAACGAACCGGGGAAATAACATCGTGGCGTCCGGGATTCCAGGATCTTCGATTCGTGCTGTTGAGATGTGTCNNTGACCGATTAAGCTTTGGTTTGAAAGTGGCCATCGGGAGTGAGCGCATCCCGCAGGTGCGTATTCTTGGCGTGGAATTGAATGGGGCGATATTCCCTGCGGCGTGCAGGACCCTGGCGTATCGTCCTCTGGGTCGCGTTCACGTGAAAAATGTTTCTCAAGGATCCGTGCAAGTGCGTGCCTCCTTCTTTATCGACAAACTTATGGACGGACCCACGGAAAGCCGTCCGGTGACAATCGAATCCGACAAGGAGATGGACCTCCCTCTTTTGGCGGTGTTCAATGAATCGGTCCACGATGCCACCGCAATGACCGTCCACGACGGAACAGTGACCGTGAGCGTGTCACCGACAGATGAGGCGGATGATCGGACGCAGACTCGAGTCGTGGTCAGGGGACGGAACGACTGGGATGGCAACGTTGAAACCCTCCGGTATTTTGTGAGACCAGAGGATCCTGAGGTGTTGCGGGTGACACGGGACATCCTGGCAAATGCCATCGACTCGTTGTCAGGAGTTCCCGGCCCCCTTCAGTTGTTTAGAAAGGTGAGGGTTCTTTGCAATGCGTTTGCAGGAAAACTGGTGTACGTAAACGATCCACGCGAGAGCGCCGATTTCGTGCAATATCCCGATGAGACCCTGCATCTGCGCGGCGGTGATTGCGACGACATGGCCGTCTGCTTTGCATCGCTGCTTGGAAGCATCGGCGTGGGAACGGCGTTTGTCGATGTCGTGCCGCCGGACAATCCCGATAGCAGCCACGTCTACCTGATGTTCGACACGGGGCTCGCGCCGGAGTTCGCTTCTCATATTGCGGAGAATTCAAAGCGTTATGTTCTCCGCAGGGACCAGAAGGGGAACGAGACTGTTTGGATACCGATCGAGACAACCGCGATCATGAAAGGTTTTGATGAAGCCTGGACATTCGGCGCCAAACAGTTCTACAATGACACCAAAGTGCGCTCCGGCCTTGTCGACGGATGGGTGAAAGTCGTGGATTTGCAATAGGAAATGAAGAGAATTCGGCATTGCCTTATCGTTATGATGAAGGGTCCCAAGCGATGAACAACAACATAGCAGTGAGAATCGTCTGCAGTTTCCTGACATTGCTGCTTGTTACATCAGGTGCACTGGCGCAGAGTGTTTCCATTCAGAAGATCCGCGNNGACAGGACCGAAAGGTTCTGCAGTTGTCGCCTCAACAAATGGTGCCGGGATTAGACGGATTGTTCTTCCACCCGATGTCATCGTAGACGTGGCCGATATCCGCGATCTCACACCAAGTGAATTGATGCTCCGTTTGACGATGGAAAAAGTCCGCAGCTCAAAGTACCGGTCGAAAGATGATCCAGAGGTCCCCAACGCGGCTATTGTGCATGGCAGTAATGTCACAGACGGAGAACCGCTAGCGGAGAATCCTCAAGGTCCAGCCCTTCTGGAATGGAACGGCGTTGGCGTGTTATTTAACAATGCGTTTTATCCGACCTGCGTGCTGAAGGGAATGGAGTTGTTCCGCCTGTATCCGGAAACGGCNNCCTCACTATTCCCGGGCTGGCACCGGAAAAGTCAGGATTGGTGAAGCAACACATCGCAGGGCTCCAACAGAGTGTTAAATGAGATCTTGCCGCCGGTGCATGCTAACGGACAATCCTCTCCAAAAAGAATGAGATCTCTCTCATTGCCCTCGAAATTGATATTCCAGCATTGATTCAGCGTTTTTGAGCGATCTCATCGGTCATTTCGGGACAGGTCAGAATTACCTTTCCGCAGTCTCCCATCTCCAGGATACGTTCATTTCGGCGCGTAATGCTCGATTCC
>PMNP01000060.1 GCA_003161755.1 Ignavibacteriota bacterium
ATAGAGAAAGAATGCCCGGGGAAGATATCCCGGGTTGGGAGCCAGGCTCGCCCGCGAGCCACGAGCACCAATAACCGTCCGATACTTCACATTGAGGAGGTCGAACTGCACAGTGTCACATGGCGCCGGCGGGAATAGTCGTTGCAACGCAAGAGGCGTGTACCCTTCAGTCATGAAAATTCGATCCACCATTCCCTGGTTGCGATCAACCATCATGCCCCCTTGGGCGCGCGTATTCACGCGAAAGAGTTCATCCACGCTTTGGTTCCTGACAAATGCCACAAGCGAACCCGCCTGTCGATAATACTCGCTGGGATCGGTGTCGCTCGCGTTTTGCGATTCACCAAACACGAGCATGTCTATCAGAAATGCCGGGATGAGTAACGCCTGTGCCAAACGGGTAGCCTTGTTGCGGACAAGGCTGTAGAGCAACGCGGCTGATCCAAGGAGGATCAACACTTGCAGTGTTGCGTTGGATTTCACCAGAGAAGCAGACTGTTGGTCTTTGAGGAACGGCAGGATATCATCAAGCGCACCAATCTGGAGGAGAAGCCAGAGGAAAGCGCCCGCCCCTGCGGCAATCCCGATCGCGACGCGGTGATTCCATCCACGAATACTCTCCGTCCGGGGCGCAAGGATCTCGTCGAGTCCAAACCCCGCGAGCAATGACATCGCAAAGCTGAACAGGACCCCCATGCGTCCGGGATTGCGAAAGGTGGAAAAACCCGGTACGAACGTGAAGAAGAACCGGTGGAGAATGAAATTTCCTCCAAGGGAATACAGCAGGGCAAACAGTGCCAGTCCACAATATAGCGCCACGTATCGGTTACGCCTCGCCAGTTGGATTGAAACAAGGGCTAGCAGCAGTGGGAGAATCCCCAAATAGATCATCGTCTCCCAGTATGACCAATACGGTCCGCCGAAAAACTCATACCCATTTGCACCGGCCGAACCGAGCAGTTTGGGAAAGATGAGCGTTCCCAATTGTGACCAGGAGACCGAGCCGACGGTGGAATTTGCGTAGCTCATTTCTGCGCGAACGGAAAGCCCCGACATTTCTAACGNNAGGCCAATGGCAAAGGCGGTAATGACCTTGGAGTACGCAACAAGTGCTGGCTGCTTGATGAGGGAAGCTCCGCGAAAGGTGGAGAGGATTTCAAACAGTGTGACTATCCCGAGCAGAACGTAAAGGTAGAGCGCAAACTGGGGGTGTCCGGCGAGCACCGCATGACCCAGAAGCGGACCTGCAAGGAATACCCAAAACCATTTCTCCTCAAGAATCACCTTCCTGAAGAGAAACACCAGGAGTGGATACCAGGCAACGAGCGTAACAATTTGCTGATGGATTGCGTGGGCAATCATGAATCCCGACAGCATAAACGTTGCGCCTGCGAATAATGCCGGGAGCCGTTTCATACCATAGGAACTCGCCAGGAGCATCATCCCGGCACCGGCCAGAGGGTAATGGAGAACGATCGCCACCTCAAGCCAATACGGGGCCAGATGGCCGGCAGAGACGAACAGCGTCAGGAGAAGATTCGGCAGGTANNGCTGTTTGAATGTCGGCCTGAAAGGGCATCCCTGCAAACGTGAAAGGGTTCCAGAGGGGAAGGTATCCGGATGCGACGGAGACGGCGGCAAAATTCCTGACGGGATAGCTATAATAAAGAAAATCCTCCCAGAGGAACGCTTTCCCGAGAAGGATTCTGATGAACATCAGCACGGTCATCCCTGCAAGGATCCCCGCAACACCCCACACGGGGAGTTTCTCGCCGAGAAGTCTTGGGCCGGATCTCTGCGGCACTGCGGTTTTGGTTTTCCGCACCGTGGCTGTTTGATGTTTCATGACACCTGGCCATGACGCTGCGATGAAGGCCGTGATCCTGATTTCAAGAGTTGCGTGCACACGTCAAACACACGGTCGACCGTGATATGTTGCATGCAATTATTCGGACATTCAGGGGAAAAGTAACAGGTACATTCCACTCCGGGCTCAACGATCTCCCCAAGTCCGTAAAGTTCAAATTCGTGCCGGTTGAAGATATTATTGAACAGCACGATTTTCTTGTTCAGGCCAATCGTGATATGCATCGCCATGGTCACCGCCGTCACCACCAGGTCGCATTGGTCAACAAGGTTGATGAACTGCGTCAGCGGGAAATGACCGAGATACGTTGCCCCGCTTGCTGCTGCGACCCTCTGGTTTCTGGCGTGCTCTTGTTCTCCGCCAAGGAGAAGCGGCGTGTACCCTGCATCCGATAATCGTCGTGCCAACCCGATCCAGCGTTCTTCAGCCCAGAGACGCGATGTCCACCTTCCGCCACAACCGGTATTGAGTCCAACAATGGGGAGTCCCTGTGGAAGATCCCAAGAATATCCCCGCGACGAAAAGGAGTCAAGAATATACTTCTCTCCGGAAAACTCAAATCCGCATATTTCAAAAATCTCCTGCAGATACGATTTTCTGTTCTCCTTGTTCAAATCATCCCAGAGACCGGTCAGATATTTTTGCGCTGCCGCTGCATTTGCCGGTGCAGGGACCCCAGCCTGAAGGATGAACCCCAATCGCATTCCAGCCTTCAGCGATGAAGCGAGCGAGCATGCTTCGCGGTCTTTGTCGAGATTGATCACAATGTCAAACTCGGCAGCCATGAGTGAGGCGATGGACTGCGGCGTGAACCCCAGCACGATGTCGACGGAAGGGGGAACCACCTCGGGTGTCAACGTCAGCCACCACACCTGTGCATGTGGATACATTCCCTTGAGCCGGCGCAACAGCGGTGTCGTGCGGATGACATCGCCAATGGCCCCCAGTTTGATGATGAGGATTCTTGAGGTCAACCGGTCGTAGTGTTCACAGGCTCGGCCATTGCTGTCGAGACAATGGACACCAAACTGCTTATGAGGCCGGCATGGGACGTGACCCCGGAACCATCGACAGTCGGTCTTGATGTTCTCGATCGCGGTCCAGGGTTTTGTCATAAGGCGGGTTCTTTACCTGAGAGTGTCACGGATGGCATATTCCTCATCGCGTTGCTGGGCTTTCGAAATCATTTCTCCCAGCAGCCCGATGGAGAAGAACTGGACGCCAACAATGATGAGCATTGTTCCCAAAAGGAACAGCGGCCTGTTGCCCAGCCAGGTCTTCCCGAGAAGCCACTCGACAATGAGATAGGTGTCGATTCCGAAGCCCCCGATCATCGTCATCAAACCGATCATGCCGAAGAAGTGCAGCGGCCGACGGAAGTACCTTGTGGTAAAGAGAACCGTCAGGAGATCCAAAAACCCTTTCCAGAACCGGCCCACCCCGAATTTGCTTTTCCCGAAACGCCGACGCCGGTGGTTCACCACCAACTCTCCGATCTTGAATCCCTCCCAATGGGCGAGCACAGGAACATATCTGTGCAACTCCCCATACACCTTAACAGTCTTCACCACTTCACGCCGATAGGCTTTCAGTCCGCAATTGAAATCATGGATTTTGATCCCTGTCAGGCGGCGCGTCACGAAATTGAAAAACCTGGACGGCAGAGTTTTGGTGATCGGATCGTGTCTGACTTTCTTCCAACCAGAAACCAGATCGTATCCCTCGTCCAACTTCCGCCGAAGGGCAGGGATCTCTGCAGGATCGTCCTGGAGGTCGGCGTCCATGGTGATGACAACAGAACCCTGGCTCCGTTCGAATCCGACGTTCAACGCGGCAGATTTGCCGTAATTCCGGCGAAACCGATACGCTTTGATGCGGCGATCGTTACGGCGCAAGTCCCTCAGGACTTGGAACGAACGGTCTGTACTGCCATCATCAATGAAAAGAATCTCATAGCGTATGTTCATCCTCCCCAACACTGCCCGGATCTGCTGATAAAGCTCCTTCAGGGAATCTTCCTCATTATAGAGGGGGATGAGAATGGTGAGATCCGTCCCATTCTGCTGCTGTTGTTGTTGGTGCGGCCTGTGGGGGCGATGCCCTTGGGGTCTGCCACCTGGACGTTGTGGTTGGGATGGAACAGGGGCTGGTGCTTCCTGCGGCTTTTCTTCCGGAGTCTCTGGAGTTTGCTCGGTCATGAGTGGCGTCAATATCGAGGAGTGAACGATGACGAAAATTGTGTGAATTTTCAAAACCTAACCAAAATCAGGCTGAAATGCAACGAATCCACGAGATGCCCTCGCATGATCAACAATCCCACTTCTCGTTGGAAATCGGTGCGTTCTTCTCTATATTAGATCCCTTGATCACTATTGTCGACTCCTCAGAGGGGGTTCATCATGTCAATGACGCGAAAAACGCGAATTTGGCTTATTGTTTTGGCCATACCTCTTGTGGTAATTGTTGCCGGAATCATCGTCCTGAAGTCGCTTTTCACAAGCGAAAAATTGAAGTCGATGGTCATCCCTAGAGTTGAAGCAGCGACTCATCGCCAGGTAACAATGAACGATATTTCGCTCGCCGTCTTTCCGTCGATCGGCGTACAGATCGACGGCTTCACTATGACAAACAGGAAAGGGTCCGGTTTTTCCAGCGCACCGTTTGTGACTCTCGAAGGGATGAAGATCAATGTGAAATTGATACCCTTGTTCAAGGGACAGGTGGAAGTTACCTCGGTAACCTTCGACAAACCCCGGATCCTGATCGAGACCAATCGCAAAGGGGAAACGAACTATGCCGATCTGAGCAATGCCCCGGCGACACCCGCCAGCGGACAGGGAGAAGCCGCCACGTCCACGGCCGGAAACACCATGGCGTTTCTTGTCTCGGATTTTCGCGTGAACGACGGGGCAATCGATCTCTTCTCGTATAAAGACAATTCAGCCACCCGCATTCGGGGACTGAACCTTGAGTCAGGAGCCGAGGGGAGCGGGTCCCGCATCACCATCGCCGGAAACGTGACTATTGACAGCCTGAGTTACGGCACTCTGGAGAGCAATCTCATTTCCGATCTTCGTGTCGGTTTCGAACATAAACTCACCTATGATATGGCAACAGATTCATTGACGTTGGAGCAGGGGAATCTTTCGCTTCAGGATATGCACATGACGATCTCCGGAGGCGTTGCCGGTGTGCAAAAGAAAATGGCCCTCAACCTGGCTGTAGGATCAGACAACCTTAACATCGCGGAGTTGCTCTCCCTCGTACCAAAGGAATACATGAAGAAGGCGGAGGGTCTAAAGGGGAATGGCCTGGCCCAGGTCCACCTCCGTATCACTGGATCTGTCAGCGATTCGACGACTGCGGATGTCAGCGGAAAGATTTCTGCCACAGGCGCGAGCATTCAATACCCAAAGCTCCCAAAGCCCATCTCGAATATCAATATTGCCAGCAGTTTTGTCCGGTCAAAGACTCGACAGGAATTCCGGATCGACAAGTTGACCGCCAACCTGGGTGACAACCCGATGAGCATGACGCTCGCGGTGACCAATTTTGAAGATCCGTCGCTGGCTCTGACCGCTGATGGGTCGCTCAACCTTTCGGAAGTCGGACAATTTTATCCTTTGGAACAGGGAACCGAGCTCGGCGGCAAAATGACTTTGAATGTTCAGCTGGCGGGCAAAGTGAAAGACCCTTCGGCAATGAAAGCCTCCGGGACAATGGCATTTCAAGATGTGTCCGTAAAGACTGCTGCCAGCAAGAATCCGGTACAGCACCTGCAGGGGAGTATCACATTTAACAATCAGACCGTCGAGGCTAAAGGCCTTTCCATGAATGTGGGCCGGTCCGACATGACGATGGGATTCTTGTTGAAGAACTACCTCTCACTCATGTCCACCGACAAGGCCNNCCGCCATATTTATACCGAAGACATTATGGGGGATGAGAACAGCGCCGGCGGAAAGCCACCTGAGGCAAATAAGCAGGGAACCGCCGGGCAGACGAAGAAGAAGACCTCCTTGCCTTTTCCCAACCTCACAATGGACGTCAGTGCTTCCATGGGAACTCTTACGATGACAAAGTTCGAGTTCACCAACGTGAAAGCGGCGATGCATATCGCCAACGGGATCATCACCATATCGAATATCTCCCTCAATACGTTTGGCGGGACCGCCGTTTCCAAAGGTGTCATCAATCTCCAGAATCCCGACAGACCGACATTCGATATGGGGCTCGACCTCAACGGCCTCGATGCAAATCCGATGCTCTCCCAATTCACCAGTTTTGGCCAGCGGATCAGCGGAAAGCTGACCATGAACACGACGATGAAAGGCGCTCTGGATGACACCATGGGGTTGGTCCCGAACGCGCTCGACGGCGGCGGAAAGGTGAACATTCAAAACGGCTCTCTGAAAGGATACAAAGTAAACCAATCGCTGGCCAGCGCGCTAAGTCTCCCCTCTCTCGATACAATCAATTTCAAAGATTGGACTAATGCCTTCACTGTTGCCAACGGCCGGCTCCAGGTCAAGGATCTGAAGATCACAGCCCTGAATGCGGACTATGTGGTGAACGGTTCACAGGGGTTGGATGGGTCGTTGGATTACTCCATGTCGTTGTATCTGCCCGAAAACACCTCATCGCGCATCAAGGTCGCAGGATTTGCCGGTGACGCGGTCAATCTTTTCAAGGACCCGAGCGGACGGTTGAAGCTCGATTTTAGTGTTGGCGGAACCACCAACGATCCGAAAGTTTCGCTTGACACCGGCCCGGCAAAACAGCGCGCAGAGGATATGGCGAAGCAAAAACTGCAACAGGAGGCGACAAAGGCCGGGGACAAGCTGAAAGACAAGGCAACCGATGCTCTTCAGAATCTCTTCAAGAGGAAGAAATGACGTCGGACATCCGTCCGCGGAAGTCGATCGGTCAGCATTTTCTTCGAGACGAGAGAGTTGCACAACGGATTGTTGAAGCAATACACCCGGCTGCAGGGGATTGCATTCTGGAGATTGGTCCCGGCGATGGCGCGCTCACGAAATATCTCGTACAATCTGAGGCACGGTTGGTTCTTGTCGATATCGACGAGCGTGCCATTGCTCATCTGCAGCGCCTCTATGGAAACCGCGCGGAGATCGTGCATTGTGACATCCTTACTGTAGATTTCGCGACAGCTGCGCGGAATTCAAACGCCGGGCTAGTCCGGGTAGTCGGCAATATTCCCTATTACATTACCAGTCCGATTCTCTTTCACGTCTTGGATCACCGGAAGAATGTGAAGGACTTGACGATCATGGTGCAGAAGGATGTGGCGCAACGATTGGCCGCCTGTCATGGGTCAAAGGAATATGGCGTCACTTCGGTGTTCACGCAGCTTCTGTCAGAGGTGGAACTCTTGTTTGACGTCCAGCCTGGTTCATTTCATCCGCGACCCCAGGTGACTTCATCAGTCATACGGTTGACGATGCGAGAGAAGCCGCAATTCGCGGTTGATGACGAGGCGTTTTTCCGCTCCGTCGTCCGGACGGCATTTGGCATGAGGCGCAAAACCATGCGGAATTCTCTCCGTCCATTCCTGCAGCATTGTCAGGAAGCCATTGATGCCATAACACTTGCCCGCCGACCTGAAGAGCTCTCTGTTGGAGAACTCGCGTCACTTGCGAACTCGTTGTACCGCAGCATTCCCGCGGCTGGAACAAGGAACATGTTGACGATTGGCCCACGTACATCCTTATCAAGGAAGGACCACTCCCACGCATGATCTTCCCGCAATCTCCCGCTCCACGCGCCGAGGAACCACTGCGAAACGGACCATTGGCCCATCCGGCTCTTGACAGGATCAGGGTGGTGACCCAGTATCTTCATTCCGCCGATATCCTCTTAATTGCGTTTGTTGCGATTCTCAGCGTCATCAATCTCGTCTTCTCGGCCCGCATTCCGTCGTGGTGGCTGTTCATTGCCATCAATTCCGCCCTTACCGGTTTCATCTTGTGGCTCGGCTTTGAGCGGCACAGCTGCGGCTCAAAGCTGCTGCGCTATGTTCACGACTGGTACGTCGCCCCGATGGTGTTTCTTTCGTTTAAGGAGCTCTACTTCATGATCAAGCCGATTCATTTTGGCCGCGATTATGATGGCCTGCTCATCTCCATCGATCGCTGGATGTTTGGGGTGGATCCGACACAGTGGCTCATGCAGTTCGCCCATCCCTGGCTGACAGAAGTCCTGCAGATTGCTTACACGGCTTTTTATCTGCTCTTCCTGCTTCTCGGCTACGAAATCTACCGGCGCAAGAATTATGATCTTTTTCATTTCTTTATGTTCACTTGCGTGTATGGCTTTTTCCTCTCGTATCTCGGCTACTTCTTCCTTCCGGCAGTCGGACCGAGATTCACGCTGCATGACTTTGCCATGACCAACGTGGATTTGCCCGGACTTTGGCTCACGCCATCCATGCNNGGTCACACGATGATGACGCTGGTGTTGATGTACCTGAGCGCGAAGTCGCATGCGCGGGTCCGGTACATTATTTACATCACCGGAACGCTCTTGATCATTGCCACGGTCTATGAGCGGTATCATTACGTCATTGATTTGGTAGGAGGGGCGGCGTTCATGTTGGTGTGTGTTGCAACGACCGTTCCTTTTTATCGATTTACACGCGACAAGCTGCAGACCTTGGAGTGCCAGTTTCCGCCGGCGATATGAGGACTTGTTGGAACGACCCGATTGGGCGGAGTTCATTATGCGGCGTGCATCGACCTTTGAAAATCAGGCAACGGGCGGATTGTGGGACCAGCTTGACGAGGGGAGAACACAAGAGGGGTCTC
>PMNP01000364.1 GCA_003161755.1 Ignavibacteriota bacterium
AAACGATTGATGAGTCAGCTGAAATACAAATTGGATGTATCAGCTTTATGCCCGACGGGGGAGATATCGCCGTCATAAAATGGCGCACTAGTGACCAAGCTCCAAGAGAAGATGCATTTACCCCCTTCACGCGCCAGAAATAGGTCGAGCTGTGGCCGAGGCCTTTGTATTCCCAGGAAGTATCTGGAATACTGTCATCACCAAAAACAACGCTCTTGAAGAGTGAGTCAGATGCAATACANNGCGCATTCGGAACCGTCAACCACTTGCAGAGCCCGGATACAGGCACCCCCGCTGAAGCATTAGTGGGACTGACCAGCGATGGCAATCCAGGAGTTTGTCGAATAGTGGTGAAGTGTCTACTGGCCGACGGGCTTGAGTATCCTCCAACATTGCCAGACGCCACACGCCACCAATACTCTGTATCGAACTGAAGCGTCAAGGAATCTCTTTGATTAACGGCAACAGTGTCATCCCGAACGAGGGATACAAACTGTGAATCATATGCCAAGAGCAGGCGATAGGCGGAGGCTCTGTCAACCGCAGTCCACGCCAGACTGGTCAAGACCGGCTGATTTGTGACATTCTCATTTGGCCAAGTCAAGATCGGGGAGGTCGGCGGCAATGGTGGAACAAGTGAGATATTTCCTGAAGCAATGTTGTCATTATATGGATCAACCGAAAGAACAGCCGTTACAGAGATTGTGTAACTACCTGCTGCGAGTCCTGCTGTATTCCACACGAAGCGTGTCGTGTCAGTTTGTCCTCTTTCTAGAGCTAGGCTTGTTGTGTCTCTATATACATAGCCAGAAGGACCCATTACCAGCAAAGCCGATAACGCATTTGGCTCGTCATAGCCACCCGGATTAGAAATCACACCAGCAATGTGAATACCAGAACCAAGAGTGTCTGTCGATAAGGGAAAGATGACAGCCGTGGTCCGCAGATTGTGGGGTTCATGAACAACTACCTGCAATTTTTGGATGACGTTGGCACCGTTTACATTCAACTCTGGCCAAAAATTGTACGTTTTCCGAGTGGCCGTTAGGAGAGGAGTAAACTCAAACAAGAAGTCACTTCCAATGCTCGAAGTATGGTCAAGGGTGTGCGGCCATTGAAGCACGGCAACCGCATCCGGACCATATATATCTTGGAATTCCGTGCTCCTCGAAGGTGAATTCAAAGCAAAGACACCTTTCGCCCCAGCATCGACACTTATCACGTGGGTCTCATAGGTGAGCGACTTCAGATTCGAAGGGGTTCCAACGATAAGAAGTGCAGAATTGCCCCCGATATGATCATCGTCTGCTATAAGGAGGCCTCCATTATCGAAGTTTGTTACGTCGGCGAGTGTACAATATTGGGTCTGTGGACTCGAACTTCCTCCAGTGACAGTAACCTGAGCGGCATCCTTTCCGTTAAAGTGACCAACTCTTAGGACTGTTATAGTGTATCCATTATACGATTTTGGTGAGTTCACTCCCACAACCCCAAGACTGGTCATTTGATATTCATCAAGGAACTGTGGCGCCCCTACGTAAACGGTCTGGTAAACCCGATCATTGCTTGGGTTGTTATCATGATCCAGCAGGCAAGTAGCATCTACTGTATACATACCATCTTCACTCCCAGTGGGAACGTAGAGGTGGCCGGGAACGACATCGGATACTTGACTTACGGCAATGCTTGGAAGACTTGTCGTTTCCTCATCCACGATGGTTCCATTCGGTGAGAGGAGGCGGAATCGCAAGGGTACCTGATCTTGTGACACAGTCCCCACATTTTTCACCGTTACCGACACTGTCAGACCACCTCCCCCTGGACTAATAGTCGACCTGTCAATTTCAAATGTGTTCAACTCGTAGTCATGACCAACAATGCCTTGGGTCACCTGAAATTCATACTGATGACTATCACCAGCATAGTTCAGGGCGGAAGCGTACAAAGTAATATTGTGACTCCCCGGTGTGTTTGCTTCAAATGATCCCTTGTATGTGCCGAGTCCAGTCTTCACACAAGCCACTGGAGCAGAGCCATCAACTGAGTACGCTATACTCGCGTTCGCAACAGTCTGATATACCCCCACTTGAAATGACACCATATCGCCAAGGAGATAAGTCATAGACGATTCATTAAAGACTGCACCTGTAAGCGTCAATGGAGGTTCCCTGTATTCAGCAGTTAGCGACACATCATCCTCTGCTGTCCATTTCAATATAGGATTTGTTGAGATTTGAGTACCATTCTCAAGCCACCGAACAAACAACATCCCTGATGCGGTTTGTTGCGAAGTCTCAACCGTAATAGCGGTGCCTTCCTTGTAGGTGCGGACAAAACCGGTCACGCCATCTTTCAGGGCGTTGAGATCAGTAGTCGACACTGAAAGAGGAATTCCTGAACTGGGACTTGAGAGGAGGGTAATACAATGCTTCGATGGAGCTCGTGTCGCGCTTACCACCACATCTCCTATATACACAGCCTCCTTATCCCGTGCATGCTTCGATTTATAGTAGAACCCAATACTCCCCCCGCCATAAGACTGTCCATTCGCACTCATCAAGTCATTAACATCTAGGTCCATGTCGATGAACATGCCGCCGATCGTCGGCACTGAGGTTGTGTATATCATTTGCAATATTTCGTCGGTGCCGGTAGCAAACACCTGAAATGAATCGCTCGTCGCAATGTCGGGAATCCTAAGTTCGAATTGAACATGATAATCAGTAAAGTCATCATGAGTGTAACCTGGGAAGGACTGTGAGATGCAATTAGGGACATTTACACTGGCTGAGGTATTTACATAGGATCCTGAACAACAAAGAGTCCAAAACAAATCACCAACAATATTGGTAGTTGTCGGTTGCCAAGCGATTCCTGGGGCGGTGGGCTTGATAGTCCATTGATCCGCCACATTGCCATTTGTGAAACGATCCTCAAAGACATAAAGTCGTCCTGTTTGTGCATTGGCTAGCTGCACTATAGCTGCCACAAATATAGCAGACGACAAAAGACATCTTCTAGATTTATTCACTTTGAATTCTCCTATGTTGGTTGTGAACGCCTCTGGCTTCACTGGCAAAACATGACGGACGGACCCAAGAGTATTAGAAGATCATTGTTCAATTTCAGTTGACATTGGACTTGTGGGGTGGTATTGCAGAAGAAACCCGACCAAGGAGACGTAGTTATGGAACGCAAGGTCAACACTGTAGCGACAACTACTGATATTGCGCGCAAACTGTTAAAGAATGACTCATAAGAGAACTCTTTTCGTGCGCTCGCGCCCACTGAGCGGTTATGTAACTGTCTTCTTAGCCAGCAGTCATCTGGTGAATTTGTACCGCACCAAAGCGATCGACACCACAGAGCTTTTCACTTCATCGGGATCCAACTACACAAATGCATCGTGGCATCTACTCATTGTATTCTGCTTTCTTCATTGACAAGCGGAAGAACTTTACACTTTCATTCGGCGCGGTAAACTTCACCCATTCGTATTGATAGCCATTGACAGTCACGGGTTTCCATCCCCAGGCGTTATCTATCGTGACTCCATCTGCATCAAAGAAATCCATCTTCGCTTCAAGCACCAGATCGTAGTGCCACCAATTCTTCAGCTTGATCGCAATTGTCTTGACTGCATTCGACTCCTGAATGACGATATCGTCGACTTTGATCTCCTCACCAANNAAACACCCAGTCCCCAACATGTGTGCTCGTTTGGATACTGCCGTGATCCGACAGTCTCCCACTCGTTGTATTGACGCTCGCCCTGCAACCAATCATCAACATTGCAAGCACGACGGTCAGTGAAGCCACAGCCGGGCATTTCACCATGAAGTGATCTCCTCTCTCATTCTTGTTCACTGTTGCAGTTCAGAAGCGCACAGGAACAATGTCGACCTCATCGGCTATGACAAAGTTGCGGCTTCCTTTGATCTTGCCTTCATCATTTCGAAGGACCGAGGCCGCAACCTGACTCTTTGAAAGAATCACGACATCAGCGAGATACATCGACGGCAGCGTTGCCCATGAACGCTCGTCCGACCCTCCACCCCCGAAGAAAAGACCACTTAAACCGAAGGTGGCGCGGGATGCGGCGTCCCTCGCCAGTGAAGAAGCTACGTCCTTCACCACCTTTGCTGTGAACTTACTGAAATCAAAATCCGGGTCGACAGCATCTAGAACGAACGCACGTGAATTTCTTTCGTCATACTGTGTGCGGTATACATATTCATCATTATTCCAATGTGTCATCTCCACTACGACAAGGACAGTCTTCTCCTCTGGCTTCGGCTCGACGAATTGAATACCANNCGAGCAATGCCTTTTTGAGATAGTTTTTGGTAGATGCTCCCTGACTTGCCAGAATCGCCAATGTGTAACCTGCCGGAAGCTTCGGATTGACTTCAATAACTTTCCGAAAAGCCACAAGAGCGTTATCAGATTCGCCTAGTTTCAAGTAGATCATCCCCCGCATGAGCGATGCCAGAGGAAGCCGCGAATATGTTCCCTCTGCAATGTAATCCACCTTCTTGAGTTCCACCAATGCATCATCGTATCTGCCCAATTCATAGCTTGCAAGCCCCATATAGAAATGGAGTAATGTTTCCTCCCGATCAGTGAGTTCATACGTCCGTATTGAACTCGTCTTCAGAAACTCCGCGGCCTTCGTCCCCGCCCCTTGTTCGGATTTTCTTACTACGAACTGATCGATGGTCTGGAACGCCTTGAGGGCGCCCTCGTAATTGCCACAATAGATACGGCTCAACCCTGCGCTCATCATATACACTGGATACCAATTGCCTTCATCTTCAAACTCCATGGCAGCGGCCTGTTTGAATGATGAGTCGCTCGCGCAGTCGTACACATTCATTTCTCGAACGCCTTTTTGGTAGTAGTCCCGAGCCGACATTCCACACCCCACAAGACACATCGAGACAAGTGACGAAATACCAACCAGGATAGTTCCTAAGGTTCTCATGTTCTTTCTCCGGGAATATGGGTCAAAATCTACTTTTGTCAGTTGCTTTCTTTATTTCTTTCTCTTCCATCCAAGCAATCTCGGAATCCATACTTACAAGTCGCATGGTAAACTTGTAGTACACAAGTCTCTCCTCATTGAAGAACGCAGCCTTTTTCTGCTCGATACTCATGAGATTGCCGAGAAGAACGTAATCGGCCCCGACAATTTTCCCGAGTCTGACCGCGTCGGCAACATCCATCGTCCTTGTTTCCACCCTCTCCTTCTCCTCAGCCAACTTCTTGAGTGCTTGTCTATCGACAAGTCTTACTTTTCCACTTTTCATCAACGCAACGGAAATCTTGTCCAATATTCCCTGCGAATCTATGTATTCGCTTGTGGCATTTTGCACCTCTGAAACCCAAATCTTTGGCCTTTCTTTGCACACCTGTGACTGAAGCAGAGATTCTACCATCTTCTCAGCGAGTAACTTGAGGTCAGTGTCGTTATACGATATTGTCTTTGTGACCTCGTCCTCCCTCACATAAACGGAATTTCCACCGCACCCTAATGCGAGGATGGTTAAACAGATACAGATGAATACCATCAACGCCTTGTCTTTCCGGATGAGTTTCGAATTCATGCAAATCTCCTTCGATTATCTATTCTGACTCAAATTCATCGATATTCTTCACTGCCAACACAGCCCCCAGCCCTAGGTTGGCCCTTTCATCCAGAAGGACAAGTCCTAGGGAGCACTCATCAACGCGGGAACACTACTGTTCCAAGGTTTAGAAAAGGACATGCCAAGAGACCTATCCGGACCGTTCTCTTATCGACTTCCGTATATTTTATGATTGGAGCAGACAACCCCTTCTGCTGAAAATCGGAAATAATAATTATCTTGAGTCGCGTGTCTTGTCCTCAGAAATCGGGGAAGTGGATGGATTTCGAAGGATTCAGAGAAAATTATGGCGTTGATATTGGAGGAAGCGCATCAGAGGGCGGATATCAGAAGACGTTCGGCTGAAGAGCGGCAAAAGACGAAAGAGTTGCGGAGGTAAGGAAGTGCTTGGAAGAGAGGAGAGGAAGATAGATTCTTTGATTAAGTAAAACTTGGTTTCCCGCTTACGGTTGAGACCGCCTCGGCGGTCTTTCATCGACCAGGACCGGTCGACTACGCCACACTGCGGCTTCGTCGACTTCACATCGTCAGCGAAAGAGTCGCGCAGGCGGTCCTGTCCGCCGAAGCCCGTTTCCCAGGGCGTAGGCGGAACCTGTCCGCCGACCTGTCCGCCGAAGCACGATTTTCAGTGCGAAGGTGGAAGCCCGTTTCTCAGGGCATAGGCGGACCTGACTACATCCTGCAAAGCGGACTTCGTCAGGTAAACCTGTCCGCCGGAGCCGCTCTTCAGGGCATAGGCGGACCTGTCCACCGAAGCACGATTTTCATTGCGTAGGCGGAAGCCCGTTTCTCAGGGCGTAGGCGGAGTCTTGAGGCCGACCCGTGATTCACGGCGAGGCCTAAAGACCTCGCCTATTCGAATAAATCCCCTTCGAAAGGGGATGAGAGAGTTGGCAGGGCCTCTCATGGCCAATCATGTTCACAATGGTTTCTGCTTACTTCATACTGTTTACTGTCTACTGCATGTCCTCCCTACCTGCTACCTGCTCTTTACTACCTGCACTTATCTGAGTTCATCGTTATCCCGCCCTAAAGGGCGGGGCTGTTCAGGATGGTCTCTGCTTACCTGCCTGCCGGTCCGCCTTCCGGGACTTCGCTTCCGGGCGAGACTCAAAGAGCGAGCAGGCAGGCTNNCTCCCGCCACGCATTGCCATCCCAGTAGCGCACGCCCTTCTTGAGATTTTCCAAATACGCCTGGTCCAAGGGACCGTTGACCTTCCCTGCCTTGCGCAGCATCTCTCGTGCCACAACCGCTGGGTCATTCCTCCTGACTTCACAAATCTGCATCGTACTGTCGAACGAGTAATCAAAACCTGCCCGTAATGTCACATCCACAGAGTTCGATTCGACAAAGAATTCATTCCGCGTGGATGGGTCAGACGAGAGGTTCTTTACTGCGGAGACTTCCCCCATTGCAGAATCAATGTCCGAATTGGGAAAGCGAACATAGTAAAGTTCTGCATCCGATCTCGTCATGTGGTAGCCTGGAGAAAGGACAGACTTCGTTGTCCCCACGATCTTTTCCGGGTCGATCACCAATGCCACCGGAAATCGCATCCCCATCGGAGCACCGACCGTATCGGGCGTGTCGTTGAGTCCCACAAGAACCAAACGAGCCGTGCCGCTGTGCTCAACATCCGCGAGGTACATCCCCCAGAATTGCCCGAAATGCCAGAACTCTCCTAATATGTTTCCCTGATTGTCAAACCGGGTTACAAAACAGGGAGAGTGCATTTCATGACAGGACAGGACAAAAATCTCCGGATGGCGACCATCCGCGAATCTTCTGACGACAACGCCAATCGCGTCGAATCCCTGACTGTAGGTGCGTTCGAGATACTGAAAGGCGCGACGGAATCCCTCCTTATAGAGAATATTCCCGCGGTAATCAAATACCCGCATTTCCACGGGGGATCGGAGGCCGCTCCCGGTGAGAACCGTCAGGATTTCATTCCGGCCGTCCCCATTTAAATCGGCAAGAACCGTCGGGAAGGAATTCCTTTCCGCCGCCCTTTTTGTTTGATCCAATAATCCATACGAAGCGATTTCCCATAGATTCTTGTTTTCCTTGTTCCTAATCTCTACCAGATCCTGATCTGTCTTATAATAGGCAATAGCAGGATTCACATCGTATTGGGTGGTGCTCAGGGCAAACACTACTCCCGCCACCATCGCGGCTCCCATCGAGAACGTGGACGCAACCGATACCACCGGGTGCCTCCGCACAAACCGGCGGAGCGGTCCCTCCTGTTTCACGGGCGATCCACGACGCACTCCCCAGGTGGGTTCACGGCGAACAGGAAGTCCGCTCTTCTCAAAATGAGCGATTGCCCTCTGGTCGGATGGCTGTGTCTTAGTGATGTCTGCCACTTCAGCGGCAGCTTCCCGATAAAACTCTTCCATCTCCGTCGCAAGAGCCTGGCAACCGGGACACTGCCTCAAATGCCGGGCAATCTCCTCACGCTTCTGCTCAACCTTCGCGGAACCCAGGACATAGAGCTCGAGAATATGTTCTTCAATGTGCTCCATCCACTCCTACTCTTCTCCTTTGATATTCTTGCACTGAACCTCAACCCCTGAACGTCTTTACCTCAATCCAGCTACATCTCCGCACGCAGCCGTTCTGCTATCCGACGATGCGTGACACGGGCCAAATACTCAACTACAGAACGGTGTTTCCGATAATATTCCACACGCGTTAAGTCGGGCTTGATCAACCTGAATGTCTCAAACAACGTTCGATCCGAAGGGTCATCCCCGGTAAACCTGTGAATCATTGCCTCCTCGACAACGANNCTGACGACGTTGAGTGTATCAGGAACCATAAAGCGATCTTCCATTTCCGCCACATCGTTCGTCTCTTCATTGCGTGTGATGAGAGAGCGGAAGACCCGAGCCGCAGTCATGAGCGGCACCATCCGCGAATACGAAGTTTGTTCGCGAAGATATTTCGCCAACACCGAAAGCAACGCAGGGATTTCGTCCAATCCGCTTGTCTCTTTTGAGAGTTCCCTTTCCAGGACCATTGCATCAACGACAGGCAGGTGGTCGTTTCGATNNATCGCCAAACCGTGTGATGACGGTAAATGTATGAAGCTCATGGAGGGTGAGTTTCATGTTGCGCAAAACCTTTGTCAGCGAGGGATCGATCTCGCCAAAAATCCGGAACAACTCCTGGTTCACCCGGGCGACAATCAGACGGCGCAGGTGAATCAGGATCTCAGCTTCGTCCAATTCCTGGACATTCAGACCGTTGAAATATGTACGCAGGACCTTGGGAACGCCGTCGTCATCCTGCAGAAACAGTTCGGCGATGCAGTCATAGGCGAGGTCACGGTAACTCGCATAATGAAACCGCGTTTGGAGCATTGCCCCTGCAATTTTCCGGCGAAGGAATGTGGCGGCAAGTCCATGACAGAGGGTGACGATCTCGTTAAGCTGACGGCGTGTTGGTCTGCCCGCCACTTNNTTACTTGCGTGTCGAGACACTAGATGTGCGAGCAAGAAATCTACCAAAGGCGTGTGCCACAAGCAATGCCTCTTGTCCGCCATCACTCCATCTTTCTCCATCATGAAGTCTGCTCATCCCCCAATCCCCAAGTCTCATAGTCCCCAAGTCTCCGGGTCTCCCCTTCTCCTCGTCCCAAAATCTCACGCCTTCTCCCTACTACCTACCACATACTCCTTACTCTGAGCTCTCCCAGAGCCCCATTCCCGATTCTCAGTTCCCTATTCCCCATTCCCATCCATCACTTGCTTGAACCCTGGCCCATTTTTAGAGCGATGTTTCACGGACCCGGATCTGTGGCCATCACCGGGTACACTTCGGAGGATTATCGCGACAATCCCGACCTCTGGTCAAGCATGGTNNAACGATGGACGAAAGCGGCACAACGATCGCCTATGACGGACTGATCAACGACATCCACAACATTTGGCCAACGGTGTGAAATTCGGACAACCGTTGCTAACTCTGATGTTTGCATATAGTTTCTCTTTATGATACATTATGCAAACAATAGCGTTAATTGAGGAGATTTCCCTTGAAGTCCGACAGTATTACAGCGCACATAGATGCACTGCAAGCAAGCGGAAAGTACAGCTTCACCAAGACCGAGGTGAAACAAGCAACGGGAAAAGGTGATCAGCTCGTCAGGCTTTCCCTCTGGCGGATAGCCAAAAAGAAACGCATTGCACAGGTGCGCGAGGGATTTTATCTGATCGTCCCTATCGAATACTCCGCGTCGGGTATCCTCCCGCCGGATTGGTTCATCGCCGACCTTATGAACTACCTGGACATGCCGTACTATGTTGGTCTCATGTCGGCTGCGGCGCTCCACGGAGCTGCACACCAACAGCCGCAGGAATTCCAGGTGGTGACCTCCAGCCCGATCCGCAAGATTCGCGCCGGCAGACTCTCCATCGCCTTCTTCACCAAAACCATTCTGCGATCATCGGCAACAGAACAGATAAAGACCTCGACCGGGTACATGAATGTGTCAACTCCTGCGGTTACCGCGCTTGACCTTGTTGCGTATGCAGCGCGCATCGGGGGGCTCAGTCGCGCTCTCACCGTACTTCAGGAACTTGCGGAGAAGATCACCCCGCAAGTGTTGCTAGAGGCTGCGAAGAAAGAAAAGCAACTCGCCATTGTTCAACGTCTGGGGTGGCTTCTTGCTGAGGCCGGGCATGGCGCTCTCTGTCAACCGATCGCAGAGTGGGTAAAACAACAACGGGCTCGCGAAACACCGCTCGATCCATCTCTTCCTCGCAAAGGGTTCTCTCGCGACGCAGTGTGGAAAGTCATTGTCAATACCGATGTAAAGAGTGACCTGTGATTCCACGAGCCGACATTGTCGAATGGAGGTCCACAGCACCATGGATTTCGGACGCCCAATTCGAACAGGATCTGTTACTCTGTAGAAGCATTGTGGAACTCTTTTCCCACAACTCTCTCAAGGGGAAGATCGCGTTCCGGGGAGGAACCGCGCTCCACAAGCTTTACATGAGTCCCGCACAACGATATTCCGAAGACATTGATCTTGTACAAGTCAAGGCTGGTCCTGCCGGCCCTCTCATGGATGCCATACAGGAGGCGTTGAATCCTTTTCTCGGGGGCCCGCAGTGGGACAATAAGGAGAACTCTCTGAACATGACATACCGGGTCCAGTCGGAGTTGCCACCGGTTATGACTCTTCATCTCAAAGTGGAGGTCAATACGCGCGAGCATTTTACAGTTCAGGGGCTGCGTCAGCTCCCTTTCAGCGTTGCGTCGCGCTGGTTCACTGGAGAATGTGTGGTTACTACATATTCTCTTGACGAACTCCTCGGCACAAAGCTTCGCGCTCTTTGCCAGAGGCGCAAAGGGAGAGACCTGTTTGACTTGTGGCTCGGATTGAAACAGAAGNNAGAATGTCGAACCTGGTGCAATTGTCTCCGCATTCCACGCATACCTTCATGCTCACGGGCTTTCCGTGACGAAGACGGATTTTGTTGCAAACATGACGGAGAAGATGAAACGCAAGGATTTCCTGAGTGATACTAGCCCCATCCTACGCCCCGGCCTCGAATACAACCCCAAGGAGGCGTGGATAAAGATCCGAGATGACGTCCTTTCCCTAGANNTCTCCTCGTCCCAAAATCTCACGCCTTCTCCCTACTACTTACATGTACTCCATACTCTTAGCTGAACCATTGCCACCACCCCCCGCCAAAAAGCGGCGGACAGGCCGTCCCCTCCTCGGCTGGTGAATAGCCATGGGAGGAGGGGAGTGTTGTTCTGGGAGAACAGAATTCTCCACTATTCCCTCGTCTCCGAGGCCCCCACTCTCCAAGTCTCCCCATCTCCTCATTCCCCCAGTCTCCCCGCCTCTCCCCAGCTTGAACCCCGACCCTGTTTTTGTTAGATTTTGCATACAAAGGAACTCCTGCATGGACCTCGAAAATCGCTACGCCAAACTTATCAAGTACCTGACAGACTATATCTATTCTGTCGAGATTCAAGACGGCGTGGCCACAGAGACGTTTCACGGACCAGGATGTGTGGCCATCACCGGCTACACCTCGGAGGACTACAAGGAAAACCCCGACCTCTGGTCAAGCATGGTTCCCCGCGCTGACCGGGAGAAAGTCCTTGAACAGGCAAGGCGCGCACTGGCGGGCGAACAAGTGGAACCTCTCGAACACCGGATCATCCATCGTGACGGCACCACACGATGGATTCGCAACACCATCGTGGTGACAAAGGATGAAAACGGCACACCGAAAGCGTATGACGGCCTGATCAACGACATCACGCATGTGAAACAGGCCGAAGCAGCCGACGGCATCCGAAAACAACAGCTCATTCAGGCCGACAAGATGGCCTCGCTGGGGATTCTCGTCTCAGGCATCGCCCACGAAATCAACNNGAATGTGCAGCTCTTCTCCAAAATCTGGGCGGACATCGCACCGATTCTCGATGAATACCAGAAGGAAAACGGCGATTTCAGCATTGCCGGGATGCCCTACGCAGCCTCGAAGGACAAGTTGGCCCAGTCACTCGACTCGATTCTTAAAGGATCACAACGTATACAGAATATCACTCGTATTCTCAGAGACTATGCCAGACACGACGGCGGGACACTCTCCGAGCGGGTCGACATCAACGAAATAACAGGCCTGGCAATCACCATTACCGACAATCTGATCAAGCAATCGACCAATCGATTTAAGGTTGAATATGGATCCAACCTCCCCCCCATCAAAGGCAACCCGCAGCAATTGGAACAGGTCTTGATCAATCTGATTACGAACGCCTGCCAATCGCTCAACGATAAGGAGAGCGAGATCCTGGTGAAGACATATTATCGCAAAGAAGGCAATGAAGTGCGCGTTGCAGTAAAGGACTGCG
>PMNP01000312.1 GCA_003161755.1 Ignavibacteriota bacterium
ACGCCCCTAGGATCCCCTGGTTCAGAATATCAACGCTCATGTTGATTGACGTCAGGGGAGTTTTGAATTCGTGTGAAAGAGTGGCGATGAAATCCGACTTCATCCTGTCGAGCTCTCTGAACTGCGTCACATCCTGCAACACGAGCAGCACGCCAAAGAGTATTCCTTCACTATCCTCGATCCGGGTAACCCGGGGTTTGAAGAATGACCGCCCGCCGGGCCGATCGATCTCGATGTACTGGAGCCGCTGCTCGAGGTTCTGACTGTCACCCTCGAACCGGGCGCGGATAAGACGGAGGATCCTTTCATCGTGGATGGCTGACGCCAACGGCTTGCCGATCACATCCTGGCCGGAGAGGAAGAACAATTCGCTCACCACAGGATTGACATGCAGGATCCGCATTTCCGCGTCCGTCATAATCAACCCATCGGAGATGCTCTCAAGCATTGCTTCCGATTTTCGTTTTTCGGAGAGGATTTTCTCAATGTTCATCTGCTCAAACCGCTTCAGCCGCTCGGTCATTTTGTTGAATTCCCTGCTCAGCTGTCCGATCTCGTCATCCGAGAGCACGTCGATTTTCAGATCAAGCATCCCTGTACCGATCTGTTTGACCCGATCGGTGAGCATTTCCGCGGGGACGATGAACACTCTGGTCAGCCAGACGATTGCAATGATGCTCAGGATCATCGTAATCACCGCAATCATCATGGTCCCGTACGCCGTCTGGTTTGCAATGGCATGGGCGCGGGGCATCGCATCATACATTATTGCTTCGTTGCCTTCAAAGAGCCGAAGACACAGCACCCTAAGCCTGTCCGAAAGCGGCCGGACCGCGTCATAGTAATACTGTTTAGCTTCTACAAATGCTCCTTGTTCCACCCGCGCCTTCATTGAGTCGGATGTGGACGTGTAGTGTTGATACTCAATCTGTATGGAATCGCGTAGCGGCTCTTGCGACGGGCTGACGCCCGGGCGGGCCGCTTCGTTATACCAGTAGTAAAAATGGTCGCGGTTTTCGTACCAATAATTAAAGAGCTCCTTGGTGGTAGAGACTTCCTGGCCTGTGGTCGGGTTTTCCCCTTCGCTCGCAATGAGCAGAGCGTTATCCTGCCGTTCGAGCGATTTCATCATGTTCTGAACGGCCAGAACGCTCTGATAATTCTCTTTGAGGATCGTCGAGACTGTCGTGCCGAGTGCATAAAAATTATAGATCGACCAAAACCCCGAGGCGAGGTTCAGGAGCATGAGGCAGACAAAGGTAATGACAATCTTTGCACGAATCGATTTCAACATGTTTCAGGATCTTCCTCGATCAAAAGGAAATTCCAATGTACGGGCCGTGTGAAATCACCCTGTAATTAAACTTTGGTTCAGACATCGACCATGCTTGATAGCGGAACCGATAGCCCACGCCAATGCCGTCGCCAATCCATGCATCGGGGAAAAAGAATGCAAGCTCGCCGATTACCGCACCTGAAAAACCGGAGCCTGTGCTCAGCCCCTCGAGCGCGTAGTGCACGATCCCTTCCACACCTACGGAGGCGTCGACGGACCTGGAGGTTTGTCTGTACCCCAGCCCTGTGCCAAGTCCGATTGCCGCGATACTGAAGTTGTTGCGTTCCACCCCGCCAGATTCCGTGCGGGTATAATTTGCGCTGATAACCAACGGCAGAATGAGCGCCGACTTTGGGTTTCCTTCGAGAAAAAGTTCCCGGGTGAACAGGGTTCCGAGAAACACCGAGGAGTGACTTGCGTTGTTCTCCGAGAACTTCGTGTATCCAAAAGTGAACTCCGCAGACCCCTGGCGAAACCCCACCATCGGCATGATCCGCGTATAGCGAAATGCAGAAGAATCGGTATTCGTTGAGCGTGGAGCAACGTCCTGCCACTCTGCCCCGGCCGTGAACATTCTGATCTCGGAAGGCTCATAGCCATTGGATTCCTCGTATTGGCTGCGGGCTGCCGCCGGTATCAAAAAGACAAAGAGAACCACCAGGGGGAAGCGCACTCGTGCCAACAGGTGACCGTTCATTGTTGTTGTGTACTCCCCATGAGTGGGACACGTTTGATGCGAAGCGTTCTCACTGTTTTTCCGTCGACAGCATCCACGACCCCGGTCCACTTGCCAAAAGACAGGGTCGCCCCCTTTTCTGGAACCCGCCCCAGGAGTTGGACAGCGTATCCGCCCACAGTGACCACATCATTGGAAGCAGGCACGACTTCGAACATCCTTGAGAAATCGTGGAGCGTCATACCGCCGTCGATAAGAAATTCGCCTTCCCTGACTTTCTGGACAAACGACCGGTCATTATCGAATTCGTCACGGATATCCCCCACAATTTCTTCCAGAACATTTCTGAGGGTGATCAGTCCCGCTGTTCCTCCATATTCATCCACTGCGACTGCCATTAGCACTCGCTTTGCAAGAAATGTATGGAGAATCTTGTCCAGCGACATCGTTTCCGGGACGAACAGCACGTCCCGTTTGATATCAAGGAGCAGTTCGCCGGGCCCCTTTTCTCCTTTCAGCCGGAACAAATCCTTTAGATGAATCACCCCCAGAACATGGTCAAGGTCCTTCTCGCACAACGGGTATCGTGTGAACTGATGTTTCAGGGCGATAGCGAGATTCTCTTCGAGGGATTTCATTGTGGACAAAAACGTCACACCTGTCCGCGGAACCATTACCTCACGGATTGTCCTCGTTCGCAGATCGAAGGCGTTAAGTGAGATACTGCGACCAAGGGCGGAAATTGTCCGTCCCCGGCCGAGAATAAGACGCATTTCTTCCTCAGAATGCAAGACATCGCTGTCTTTGGCAGGAGTAATGCCAACGCCACGAAGAAGGAAGGACGCACTGTGATTCAGGAACCAGATGAAGGGCCGGAACACACTATAGAAAACGTGGAGCGGTGTGGAGAGACCGAGGCTTACCCGCTGGGCGTTCTGCAGGGCGTACCACCGGGGTCCCAGTTCCCCAGCAACGATGAGCACATAGCTCATAAGAGAAAAACCAAGGAAAACCGACAGCGTGCCCACCCAGGGTGCCACGGGAAGACCAATCGAAGCAAAGAGAAAGAGAAAACCGTGCGCAAAGAAGGGCTCACCAATCCACCCAAGACCCAGACTCGTCAACGTGATTCCCAGTTGGGTGGCAGAAACATACGTATCGAGGTGCGTTATGACGTGGTGCGTTCGGCGGGCACGCCAGTTGCCTTTCTTCGCCAAAGGTTCAATCTGCGTAATTCGGACTTTGACGATGGCATACTCGGCCGCCACAAAGAATCCGTTGAGAAGAACTATGCAGAAGATGCCAATGAGCTTTGTGAACCCGGAAAGTATTTCCATAGCCGGAGCTGTCCCCATTGCAGACAAAGTACAAGAAAGGGCAGGGGAAATCAAGGTAATAGCAGCACTGGCGTCCGGACGACGCTGGTCCTGGCGCGACAATTTCAACTTCAACCNNATTCGCACACTGAAAAGAAGCATCATCCTCGATTGATTTTCCCCGGACAGCTGTGTATTATAGAAGGATGCACAATTTCGCCATCCTCATTCGGAGCCCATCATGCGGGAATATCTTGATCTGGTAAGCCGGGTTCTCACCAATGGCAGCCGAAAACAAAACCGGACCGGTGTCGACACCATTTCCGCGTTTGCCGAGCATTATACGGTGGACCTGGCAGCAGGGTTCCCTTTGCTGACCACGAAGAAAGTCAACTTCTCGTCACTCCTTTATGAACTCCTCTGGTACCTTTCTGGCGAGGATCACATCCGGAACCTTCGCCAGCACACAAAGATCTGGGATGCTTGGGCCGATGAGGAAGGGAATTTGGACACTGCTTATGGACGATACTGGCGGAGATTCCCCAGCGCGCGCTGGGATCCCGCAACGGCAAGTTACATTGTGACAGAAATCGATCAGATCGCACGAGTGCGCGAACTTCTCAAGACCGATCCAAACTCGCGCCGCCTAGTGATTACCGCATGGGAACCTGGTAATGCTTTTGACAGCAAGCTTCCTCCCTGCCATTTTACCTTTGTCTTCAACGTGCAGGGAAAACGACTTCACTGTCACCTGACACAGCGTTCGGGCGATATTGCGCTGGGCATCCCGTTCAATCTTGCGGCGTATTCGCTGTTGACAATGATCCTCGCACAAGATGCAAACCTGGAGCCTGGTCTGTTTAGCCACACCATTGTCGATGCGCATATCTATGTGAACCATGTGGACGGACTGCGCGAGCAACTGACGCGCACACCCCGGCCGCTCCCGACGATCCGGATTGCGCGAAAACCCGTCGACGAACTGCAATTTGAGGATTTTGAACTTCAGGGATACGATCCACTTCCTTCAATAAAATTTCCGGTGGCCGTATGACTCTTGCACTCATTGCGGCTGTTGCACGCAACCGGGTTATTGGACAGAACGGATCGCTGCCCTGGCGCATCCCGGAAGACCTGCGCCGGTTTAAGCAGCTGACGATTGGTCATGCCGTACTCATGGGCAGACGGACCTA
>PMNP01000263.1 GCA_003161755.1 Ignavibacteriota bacterium
GGGAATTTTGGCAGTAGCCTTAAAGGGATTCTTCTGCACCCTGAAAATTCGTGCTTACTGGTCACGCTGGTCCTAGATTGAGTGGCCAAGAATGAAAAGGACGAGATTCACATCTTGGCACTTTGCACTCCTTCTGGCGGCTGTCTTTCTCTTCTTGACCGGCCGGAATAGCCCCTCCGCTCCCCAAACGCAAGCACCAGCTCCGTCGTGGCAGGTCTACTTCTCACCTCATGGTGGAGCCACCTCGGCAATCGTCCACGCTCTTGATCAGGCGACAGAATCAATCTGGGTTCAAGCCTATTCGTTCACATCGGAGCCTATCGCGGAAGCCCTCGTGAGAGCCCATGCGCGCAGAGTCGAAGTGCAGGTCCTCCTAGACATAAGTCAAAGAACACAGAAATACACCGCCGCCGATATGCTGATTCGGGCCGGTATTCCAGTCTTCATCGACGCTTCACACGCCATCGCACACAACAAGGTCATGATCATCGACAACGAAACAGTGATTACAGGTTCTTTCAATTTCACAAAGGCTGCTGAAGAAAGGAATGCGGAAAACCTCTTGATCATCCGAAGCAAGGGGCTTGCCGTCAGATATCTTGGCAATTGGCACGCTCACCAAGGACATTCCATGCCCTATTCCGAACACGCAAACCTCAAATAAACGCCGACCTTCATGCCGATCAGCTTCTTTTTCAATCGAGATCAATAAACCGCAAATCGAAAATCCACGATGCCTCAACGGGAGTTGCGCCTACACGCTGAGGAACGAGCTACGGNNAAAAAGACTTAATAGAATCAACTCTTCTTGCAGCGTCAGTCTGAAGCAACTATTACCAGATACTCCCACCGCTAACACGTAGATTCACACCGAAGATATAGATATTGAAATTCTCTCGCGACTCTGCACACGAGTTACCCTATAAGCTCGCGATTCCAGTTGCAGATTCAAGTTCGGGGCACACTAAGCTTTTCAAACGCAACTTCAGGGGATGAGATTGTAGTTGATGCCGAATACAACTTCTAAGTGCTGATGACGTCAGTTTACAGCACCTCCAATCTGAACAGCTTCACAACACAGTCAATAGGATCTCACTACCGTTCGAAGAAAGGAAGGAAACAGCAAGCTGAGGCAATTCTCNNTGAACACAGGTTTTTCGTTCCAATCGCCTTCCCATCACGGGTTTCCAAAGGGACTTTCGTGCCTCCCCGGCAACTTTGATATTCTCCGTCTTCCGAAGACGATTTTGAGGCACATTTCCATGGTACGACGCACTTTCCAGCTGTTTGCCTTTGGATGCTGCTAATAGTACCTTGTACCACCCTTTCGTATCGTCTTTATTTTCTGCCTTTCTCCGAACACCGGAAGACAATCGGGGGCAACAACTGTCATGTTTCTCCTACCACAAGCAAACACGGTTTTGTCCCTAACGAATTTCTACAGCAGTTTCTTGGCAGGAGATGCAAATGGATAGTACCATTCAACTGAAAGAAATAAAATGCAGCAATTGTGGTGGTGAGATTCAATTTGAGCCGAGCACACAATTGGTGATCTGCAATTTCTGTGGAAGTACATTTGACCTGAGGCAGGCGCAGGTAGTTCAAGCGATTGCTCCCGACGGAATCGTTCCATTTAAGGTCACAAAGAAGCAGTTCCACAGCCTCATTCTTCAATGGCTCATACAGGGCGACTACACCCCTGATGATATTCTGTCCAGCTCAACTTTGAATCGCGTAGCAGGAATTTATCTCCCTTTTTTCATGGTCGAAGGGAATTACTCCGGGTCTTGGTCTGCTTCAAGCGGCTATGATAGGACAGAGACCTATACCGAGTACGTAAGAAAAACAAGATATGTAGATGGCCGTACTATCGAATACACAGAGCCTGAAACCCGCTATCGAACCGTGACTGATTGGCGGCCGTCATCTGGTGGCATATCCGGTAACTTCACAAAACTTGGGATAGCTTCCGCCTTGCTGCCCGNNCCGACGAAATGGCTTCATTTTGTGAGGAAACCGGTTGGAGCAGTGGAGACCTACAGGGATTCGATTCGAGGTATATCGTTGGTTTCGGGCTTGAGGATTTTTCCGCAAAATCAGAAGAAGTGATTAGGACAAGGATCTACCCAAAGGTCGATTCGCAGATAGGCGCTGAAGTATATGGTATGGTGCCCGGTGATCATAAACAAGACATTCAGTGGAACGCACAAAGGCAAGTGACCCAAACTAGTAGGATCTACTTGCCTTTTTGGTTGGCCACCTATTCCTACAAGAATGAAAAATACCAATGTGCGATTGATGGTCAGCAGGCAGATCGCATTCACGGTAACAAGCCCGTGGATAAGGAAAGAGTAGCGAAAATAAAGCTGCTGTTCCTACCGTTCAAACTTCTTTCCGTTGCTTTTGTGATATCACTGGTTTACTGCTTCTCAGGAAGTGATGTTGCTCAGTATGTGGAGCCAGTGGCACTCTGGGGTGCGCTAGTAGTGGCGACTTCTGGCTGTATTGGTTGGCTAATGAAAAGAAACATCTTAAGTAAATCACGCCAGCTGCGTCAACGATACTTGGAGNNGCAAATCCCAAGGTGAACTGCCTGAAGAATCATCGTCATCCATGCCGCAACGGCGTCCACAATCAACGGTCAAAGAAACAAAAACTAAGCCCATACCCCGTGCTAGTAAACTTTTATGGCTTGTCATTCCCGCTGCGTTCGTGCTTTGTTGTGTAGTCGTGGTCGTAGTGTTCGACATTGGTCCTTCGGACAAGAATTTGAAAATCAATGTAGACAATCCAGTTGAGCTGGCGAATGGCATTTCACAAATTCGGACGGAGTTGTCGGAGCATCCAAAAGACGCCATGTTATGGTACAATCTTGGACGTTTGTATCTCTACAAGCATGATACCGTTCAGGCGAAAGCAGTGTTCAAGAAAGCCGTCCTTTTCAATTTAAATGACACGACGGCCCTCGAAGTTGCTGGATGTGCAATTCTAGGTGAAGACAACGAAGTAGCTGCCGAAGCCTTCAGGAGGTTGATCCTACAGTGTCCGAATCANNAAGATGGGCTATCAAATGTTGGGTGCAGCATATACGGCCATGAACAAGTTCAAGGAATCCCTCGAATGCTATGAAAAGGCACTTGAATTGAGTCCAAATGATCCCTTATTGTATATGGGTATCGGCAGCAATTATTACCGCCTTGGAGAATTTGACAAAGCAATACAAGCTATGGAGAAAGCAATAGGTCTAGATCCAAGTTTCGGTGAGGCCAAATCTCTTCTCGGGGACTTCTATCTCGCTTCCTGCAATCTCGACGATGCGAGGAGACTGTTCGATGATGTCATAAGGAACGAGAACAATTCGATGTTTACACGGAATATGGCTCAGCTTGGGTTAGCCGATATCTTTGTAGCAGAGAAAAATCNNAAAACAATATCGACTTGGCAAGGCGCTACTATCTACGTGCGGCTTTTTCCACTAAACAGATGGTTGGGGCCTATGCAGATCTGGGAGTGATGTTGGTCAAGAATGGTGAGAATCAAGAGGGATATCAATATCTTCAGAAAGTCAAAGATTCTGATCCCATGATAGATAAGATGGCCTATAAGAAAGGTCTTATTTGGTACTCAAAAGGAAAGACCGAACCAGCTATCAGGATGATTGAACGCGCTTCTTTGTTGGGCAATATAGACGCGAAGAAATGGCTAGAGAATAATCCTCAAACAAATCGTTGACGCTATTGTGCCTTAAGCGATGACTAACATTCAGGATTTGACATGAAACGGGATGAAGACCTATTTTCAAAGTTGGGTGCCTTAATCCCCGGCTATGCGGGGTATGCAAACCGTGACAATCGAAGAAAGTCTGATAAACTGATAAGGGACAAGATTTCCGCCTTGCTCACTTCCATAGAAAGGACTCTACAGTCAAAACTAACCAGCACGATATCAAGCGGTGAGACCGAATCGGCAGTCAAGTTGGAACAAGTCAGAAAACGGATCAATACGCTATCATCACGAGTCCAATTCCTACCCTACGGTGAATCCTCGTTCTTCAACGACAAGCAGATCAAGGAAGAAGAACTTGCCAAATTGCAGCAGATGGATCTATTTCTATTGAACCAAGTCGAAAGCCTCTCGCAACTAGTCCAAAACGCTTCACAAGAAGAAATTGACAAAGCAATGGCCTTGATCAATTCAACGCTACACGAGCGAAGCCAATATCTGAAGGAGTACAAATAATGCCTAAATTGATGGACGTCTTGGAATACCTTGACAACACCGGCCACACAATGGTGAAACGGCTTCCAGATGAAGGCCCGCTTGAAATCAAATGGGGTGCTCAACTAACCGTACGCGAGAGCCAAGTAGCAGTCTTTTTTCGTGACGGACGCTCTCTCGATGTGTTCGGCCCGGGGCGGTATGTCCTTCAGACTCAAAACATCCCCGCGATTGGCAAGTGGGTCACCAGTTTTGGATATGGTCCGGATTCCCCTTTCAGGTCAGAAGTTTACTTTTTGAACATGAAGTTGTTTCCTAATCTGAAATGGGGTACCAAAGAGCCAATCTTGTTTCAAGACACTGAATTGAAAATGATTCGACTCGGAGCGCACGGCATTTTTTCAATTCAAATCTCGGAGCCCACGCTATTTCTGAACAAGGTCGTAGGTATCCAGGGTCTCTATGAAGACAATGATATACACGACTACCTCAGAAGCATCATTGTCTCTAGGTTGACAAATACTCTCGCAAAGCACATGAATACAATTTTTGACATGCCAAAACAGTTCACAGCACTCTCTCTCGCAACCAGATCGGCAGTTAGTCTGGATTTCGAAGGACTTGGTATTTCACCTNNGTCCAAAAAATGATTGATAGTCGCACAGGCATGACGGCTGTGGGCAATTTAACCGATTTTGTAAAGTTTCAAGCGGCAAAAGCTATCGAAGCGGCAGCAGAAAATCCTCAGGGTGGTGCTGCAGCCGGTGTCAGCGTTGGTGCCGGTTTGGGGATGGGGTTCATGATTCCTCAAATACTTAAAGATGCGATTCAACCTTCCACACCCCAACAAAATGCCACGGAGACGATCAGAAAACTCAAGGAATTACTCGATGCAGGTGCAATCTCCAAAGAAGAATTTGAAGAAAAGAAAAAGAAACTTCTCGATGAAATCTAATCGAACAATGATGTTCGAATAGTAGTGAATAGATGATTATCCGACACTTGTTGGTAATCCGGTGAATTGTTCGACCGCACGAATCTTATATACTCCCTATCTCCCCACGGCGGCATCAAGCGCCCGCCCGTGAATCTTTGTAGTTTTTTAACACGTGCGGCTACAACCAGCTCAGGTTAACCCATCCAACCAGGAGCGCTTCATGCNNCTCTTTCGTTTCGGCGTAATTGCCACCTCATCTGAACAACGGCGGCTGTCACAGTTTTTGCATCCGCTTCAAACTGTATCGGTGCAAAAACTGCATTCGCAATCCTATCTCTGTGCCAGCCGCCGACTGGGCCTATTCTGACTGTACGGAGCATCTAAAATGCAAAGAACACCGCTCCTATCTCAGGTTTAAGCTACTTTCCGGACGTTGATTTTGACCTGATACTATCTTACAATCGACCCAGCACCGTGATCGTCTCTGCCAAACCTCATTTGCCTGCGTAACGCGGGGGCGGTGCGTTTACGCCGAAACGATACATTACTTTAGCTACAGCGCAGACCGGCAGTAGGTTGTTTGTCCATAATGCTTCTCGAAATTCTAGCTGCGGCGTGTTATGCTGCGATGAAACATACGGTGGTCTTACACGGAAATCATATAGAAAATAGTTAGGCACATTGCTAATACAAGGTGCAAACGTGTCCCCGGATGAAGCCCGAAACCTCCTTCAAGAAGCCCTCAGCGATGAAGATCCCGTGTTCTTGCCTCCCGCTATCCTCAAGGACCTGACCATTGACGACTTGCCCGAAGACGTGCAGCTTCAGATAGGTACCCGGAAGGACGATGTGGTCCACGTTGAATGGGATGGAACGATTGTTAGCGNNAAGGGGGGAAACTCAAAGCTGTTGCGAGGCACTTACACACTCGCAAATACTGGTACGAGCCTATCGGCATGGAAAACTATCTCGATCTGGTCCGACGAGCGGTTGAGGTTAGGAGTGCACATCGCGGAGATGTTTCCCTGGGAGATTGGGAAGATGACGGCGCCTACATCAACTTGTCCTACTCCATTGTCATCCCGGAGACCAATCTTGGGCGGGCATATGACCACGTTCTGCGCGTGAGCGCCGAAATTGAAGAGGCAGCGAACGACGCGATCACTAAGGTGGGATTGGTCGTGTCCGATATCGCTCAACGGGTATCCGGGTGGGGCGCAACGCCGTTAGATCAACTCGTAATCGCGGTCGAGAAGGGAAAGTCAACCGACGAGNNGACGAGAAGGGCCGTGCGCTTGAAGAACTTATGTGCAAATTGTTTGAAACCATCCCAGGCTTCAAAGTAGCCGAGCGAGTCCGAACTGCGACGGAAGAGATCGATATCTTGATTCTCAACGATAGCGCCGACACACGCCTTCGACGTGAATCTGCAATCCTGCTCGCGGAATGCAAGAACTGGACAAGCAAGTGTGGAAAGGATGAGGTGGTGATATTCCGGGAGAAAATCGAGAACAGGAATCGTCGATGTTCCCTGGGATTCCTGATCTCATGGAACGGATTCGCGGACACGGTAACGAAGGAGTTGCTCCGCGGCACACGGGAGGGTACTTTGATTGTGCTGCTCGATGGGAAGCAAGTTCGTGCCGCGGTTCGCGACGGTAACTTCATCGATGTTCTTTTGACCGCTTGGAATGGAGCCGTGACTCTCTGAGCCGCCGAACCAGCCACTGCACCTGGCCGCGCGACGGCATGAAGTGTTTTCGGGATTCTACGTCTCACCGGCCGCCGCGCCAGGTGACCTTTATCGTTATGTGTCTGATTTTCAGAAACAGGAATAGGTCCATGATGAAATAGCCGCATTCGCAACCCAAGACCTTTCGGAGGCAAGACTATGTACATTGCCAACATTGCCATNNCAACGACGGTGTCAATGTCATCATAGGGCCTAACAATACTGGAAAAACAAACTTAATCAGAGCACTCTCTCTGCCAATTGACTATCAAGGATCCAAGCGACTTGAAATAGATGACTTCAATAAGCATATCTCTCTAGCAGAACTCAAAGTGAGCCCACCCAGAATCAGAATCGCTGTTACCATAAGGCAAGGACAACATGAAGAAGTCGACGATTTGGTGACTGTTGGCAATTGGTTGACTAGGCTAGACGATTCCTATGAAGCAATGCTAACATATGAATTCTTTCTGCCTGAGAAGGAAAAAGACAACTATCTGAAAGCCATTGCTGGTGTCACAGATGCAGACCCAAAAGCTGTAAACATAATCTGGAAAATCATCAATAATGATTTCATTATGCTTTTCACTTCTAAAATTTGGGGTGGAAAAACTGAAAATCAGACCTTAGCAGACCCCGAATCATTACAGAAATTCGATTTTCAGTTTCTAAGCGCAATTCGCGATGTCGAAAGAGATATGCTTTCGGGTCGCAATACGCTTCTGCGCGACGTTCTTGACTTTTTCATGGACTACGAAATAAAAGCACTGCCAGAAACAGTAAAATCGAAAGAAGCCAAAACCGCTGAAATAAAGCAAAAGAAGAGAGACTTTTCCGACAAGGCTGATGCTCTTCTCTCAGACCTTCAAAAACGGATGGAAGAAGGCAAGAAACAGATACTATCCTATGCGAAGGATACCGGAGCATCTTTTGATAAAGCGAATCCCAATTTTGAAGGAAATCTTTCAGATGTGGAAATGTTCTCCGTGCTTAGACTAATTGTTGAATATGAAACCGGGATAAAAATACCCGCGACTCATAATGGCCTTGGATACAACAATTTGATATTCATGTCCCTGCTTTTGGCGAAGTTGCAGGTCAATTCGGATGGAGATTATTTGGGTGGCAACGCAAAAGTCTTTTCCTCTTTGTCGATCGAAGAACCCGAAGCACACTTGCATCCTTCAATGCAGTACAAATTCTTGAAATTCTTGAAAGAGAATATGGAAAAGAAAAAGGTTAGGCAAATCTTTGTGACCTCCCATTCCACTCATATTACATCGGCAGTATCGTTGGACGAAATCATTTGTCTATACAGTGAGAACGGACAAACAAAAGTCGGCTATCCAGGAAAAGTATTCCCCGACGACAAAAGCAAGAAATATGTTCAACGGTTCTTGGACGCCACTAGATCGGACATGCTTTTTGCCCAGAGAGTCATTTTGGTGGAGGGACTGTCAGAGCAACTACTTCTTTCGGTTATGGCAAGATATCTGGGTAGATCGTTAGAAGACAATCATATCGCCGTAATAAATGTTGGAGGAAGGTTCTTCGATCACTTCCTGCATTTGTTCGACTACCCAAAGCCTCATACCATTCCCAAGAAGATAGTATGTCTCACTGATAGAGACCCAGTAAGAAAACCATTGTCTGGACAGAGCTTCTCATCATGCTATCCATTTCAGCATAACCAAGACACGGCAAGCTATGAGTATAAAGATAACGCAAATAAGAAAATCCAGCGGTATGTCGCCCACTCCAATATCCAATTCTTCAGCCAAGATGAGGCGAAAGGGAAAACATTCGAATATGATTTGGTCTTACATAATCCAACATTAGATCTTCTGGTTACAGAGTCAATGAGCAATCAAGCTGAAATCAGAACCTTAATGCGTTCATACAAGGATAACAAACCAGTTGAGGAACTTCTCAATGAGCTCCCAGAGGGCACAGTAACAAAACCAAACATTGAGAACACAGAGATAAAGCGTGGAATACGTCAATGCAATTGGGCGGATGATAACGACAAAAGAGCGGCAATTATTGCCTCGCGTTATCAGAACTCTNNGCGCCTTGGAAAACAACTTGAATAGAAAGGCACAAGCAGGTTATCAAGATTTTGTCGTTCCCACCTACATCCAAAACGCATTAGCATGGATATGCCAATAATCCGAATTGCATCAGATTCCTTGCTCCTCGACATAGAACACCATTTCAGAGTATCTGCGGGACCGGGTGCCGGGAAAACGCATTGGTTGGCCGAACACATAAGAAACGTTTTGCATCGTTCTAGTAGATTATGCAAAACTCGCAAAATAGCTTGCATTACATACACGAATATAGCCGTTGAAACCATTCTCACTCGTTTGGGCACTTCTGCCGACCGCGTAGAAGTATCAACTATTCATAGTTTCCTATTNNACTGAACAGTGAAGAAATCGACGGGCACGATGACATTATACTGTCCAACTATTCGTTTCTGAACGACTGGAAGACAAGAACGGGTCAGCAGAGAATTAGAAGTGATAGTGAGATAGTAGCTGCAATCAGTAAAGCGAAATGGAAATTTGACGGAAAGGACTTGGTATGCAAACCTGATTATCCAATGAGAGTAGATGGTTATCCACTCAAAAACGATTCATACTCTGAGTATAAGAAAATGACTTGGGAGAAAGGGGTGTTGCATCATGATGATGTCTTATTCTTCGCTTATCAATTAATAGAGAAATGCCCATTTATCTTAAAGGTATTGCGTGCGAAGTTCCCGTATTTCTTNNTGTTGGGATAATCGGAGATACGGCACAATCAATCTATGGATTTCAGGGTGCAGAACCCGCAAGATTCACTTCCTTCGACTTGCCAGGCATCGTCGATTATCAACTGGCGGAAAATAGGCGAAGCACCAATGAAATAATTCAAGTCCTAAATCGAATACGTTCTGATATTCAACAAATAAGCTACAACGATCAAACTGGTGTTCGACCAACTATAATTTTTGGTGAAAGGAATGACTCCCTCACATGGTCAAAGGAGCAATGCAGAGGCGAACCACTATGTTCTTTGTCGAGAGACAATATTACTTCAAACGCAATGAAACGCNNAATAACAAATACAGAAGCAAAGTTGTTATTGCTTGCATAAAAGGAACTGAGTTAGCTCGGGAGGGCAAATTCAAGGATTCAATAAAAGATTTAGAAAATGTTTTTAAGGTCAAAACTGATAAGGTCGCAGGCAAAAGGGAAGCATTGAAACATATTCGAACTCTCTTAAAGAAGTATGATGTTTACAAAAACGGATCGTTGTATGAGTTCTACTTACTCGTCAAGGCCGATATCAAGAATGATATTTCTGATTTGAGAACAGGAGCTGCCAGAACTTTTTATGAAGGACATACTTATCAGCAATTGTCGTTATGCGTAAGGATTGTAGAGGNNGAAATGAATTTGATAACGTATTGCTCGTATTACGACACGAGGATGATTTGGCTTTCTTACTAAGCCCTGCTTTGACCGCAACAAACACGGACGCTGAAGAACAAAGAATCAACTATGTTGCAATAAGCAGAGCTAAGAAACGATTATTTATCTCGGTGCCTTCTTTACAGACAACCAAGCAGACGATATTAAGTGGCATATTTCAAATTGAAATACGCTAAATCAAAAAGCAAGTGTTGTTGCTATTCCGAATACATGCGGCTCGACTGTTTCCTGAAAAAAGTTATTGACAGTATTCAATGACAAGAAAATCACATATCAGTCTTCTCCTCCTGCCTGGTGTTCCGGTGCGTTCCACATCAACATGGAAGAAATACGTTTTCTGTTCACTGCAAGCGCAAGAGAAGATATTTCTTAGCTTAGCACCCGTAAAGGCTTCTTTTGCGAGCAGTAGTTACTGGCTCCCCCCGCGAACACGCGTTCAACCCTCCTTTGACTGCAAACGCTAGTTTTCTTTGTCTGAAGGTTTATTGTGAACCCGGCGCGAGCCTTACAATGTGTGGCAACAGCTTCGAATGACACTTCGATTTCTCTATTCTACAACTCCCCCGAATGCCCCCCCCCACGGCGGCATCAAGCGCGGGCACGTGAAATATTGTAGTCTTCCGGATCACGTGCCGCTACAACCAGCTTGGCTTTAGCAATCCAACCAGGAGCGCTTCATGCCGCCTCGCCAAAAAACGTTTCCTGAGCAATAACGCCTCACTCAGTCGCTCCGCTTCACTCCGTTACGTCTCGCTCATCATTGTTAGGTAGTTTGGTTTTCGCTCGCCTCCACTTCGTTCCGCTTCACTCTTTCGTTTCGGCGTAATTGCCACCCGTTCTGAACAACGGCGGCTGTCACGGTTTTTGCATTCACATCCAATCCCGCCACCGCAAAAACCTCTCCTCGAATTCTCCTTCTGTGCCAGCCGCCTCCCCAATCGACAATCGCAATTCGGAAATCGACAATTCCCTGAACAATAAAGAGTCATCGCCCCTCCCTCAGAAAGGGAAAAGAATCAAAAAAAGCGGACCAAGATAGAAACGGCAAACGGCTCTTGATGAGCTGACGTGCAAAAAGGCAAGGGTATATAAACCCCTCAAACGCGAAAAATGGAAGTCCATAGCGTTTTCGGGGCCCTTGCCTTTTTGGTTTGCCGTTTCAGATACATCATCCGCTTTTTTTCTTTTCCCTTTCTTTTTTTCGGGGCGATTCGCCGCCGGGGTCAAAATGCCAATCGAAATCTTCAAGATCCTCCAACCACTCAAAATCAAATCCACAGGCAAAGTCATAGGGTACTTCTATCGGATGAAACATGATGGNNGACTTTGCCTCCTCGGTGGATGCGATTGAAGTGGACAAGGTTGAGGCAGCATCGCCGGCCGAACTAGAAGCCACCAAGCAGCGCCAGCGTGAATCCGGAGCCCGTGGATAGCACCTGAAGAGGGGAGAGGGAGAAGGAAACAATCAAACATCATCCACAAAGGAGACAAAGACATGAAATCACCCACACAAGCACGAGACGAATTCTTCCCGGAGGTCCTGGGAACGGAAGCTGTGCAATCCGAGCACTTGACCGTGCTCCACCGGGTCGTTCCCAAAGCGGAATTCGCCACCTACGCCGGCACATTGACAGACGCCCTTCTCGAAGAGCAATCGGCCATCGAGGCCTACGTCCGCATCCGGAATGTCTCCGACATTCTGGAACAAGCACTCGGCCGAATCAAGGACCGGGCGATCAGGTCCATGCAGGGCACCACGGCCGACATTTGCGGTGCACAGGTTCAACTGAAGTCCTTGCCGAAGAGGTACGAGTATCAGGACACAGTTGTCGACGATCTAGAATCCCAGAAAAAGGCCATTGAGGAAAAGCTCAAAGCCCGGAAGAAGTTTCTTGAAAATCTCCCGACCGACGTCGCCGATACCGGCACCGGAGAAATCATCCATCCCGCAAAATTCATTTCCGGCGGATCAACTCTGCAAATAACATTCTGAGCACCCCTCCACCATTTAACCAATCACCAATTAACCATCTTTGGAGAACTACCATGAACACCCCATCATCTTCAACCACCCCCTCCTTCCAAAAAGCCCAGCGCATCATCAAGAAAGCCCGCATCGGTCTTTGCGGCGCAGCCGGATCCGGCAAGACCTTGACTGCATTGAAAATTTCCTCCGGCCTCGGTCGGAGGATCGCGTTGGTAGACACTGAGAACAACTCCAGTGTCCTCTACGCCGATCGTATCGACTTCGATGTGCTCAACATCGAGCCCCCATTTGAAATCGACAAGTACATCAAAGCCATCCACCAGGCCGAGGCAGCCGGCTACGATGTGCTTATCCTCGATAGCATCTCCCACGCTTGGGCAGGGGAGGGAGGGCTACTGGACACACAAGGCAAGATGGCAGACGGCGGCATGAACAGCTTCACAGCCTGGCGAAAGCTCACTCCCCAGCACAATGCCTTCATCGAGGCGATGATCCGCTCAAAGGTTCATCTGATTGCTACGATGCGCTCGAAGATGGACTACGTAGTCGAGACAAACGAGAAAGGAAAGTCGGTCCCGAAGAAGGTCGGGCTAGCACCTGTTCAAAGAGAGGGAATGGACTACGAGTTCGATATCGTATTTGATCTCGACCTCGGTCACAACGCCCAATCTTCGAAGGACCGGTCAAGCCTGTTCGACGGGCGGCTGGTTTCGAGACCGGACGAGAAGATCGGGAAGCAAATTCTCGAATGGCTGGACAGGGGCCAACAGCCTGCACCTGTTGCGCACGCAATGACCGTTGATCACATTCCCCTCTTCAATGAGTCGGGATTCTTGACAGGCGAGAAGGAAACGAAGGCAATGCTCGAAGCTATCGAGAAGGCTGATTCGCTCGAGCGCCTTAACTCCATCGATCAGAGCCGGCTCAAAGGGCTCAGTACCAAGAAGCTCACCGAGGATCAGGGGAAGCGTCTTGCGGAGGCCATCACCGTGAAGCGAAGTCAATTGAAACCCTCCTCGCAAACCAAGGCAGCATGAAATGCCCAGCTGATTCGGGGTGGCTCACCAGCCACCCCGTGTCTTTTTCTGCGAGCATTTCCTGTGTCGCAGTGAGCCCTCACTCAGTTGAATCTAGAACTCCAATGTTTTGTAAGCACTTTTCATTACTCTGAGAGTTGACGTACTTCGATATCCGCGAGCGGCAACCAGCCACTCTCTACGCTAATCTACTTACGGTCGCATACGCCCAAATACTTACTACTTGATACTCTCCGTCCCTTTCTTCCGTCTCCGGGCTCCAGCTTTTGTACGTATTTCTACCGACACGCCTTTGTACGTGTTTTCCGGACGTTGATTTTCACGCAATGTTTTGCGTCATTTCGCGCAAAGGTTCGTGCAGGTCAGTTCCCGCGCTTTCAAATCCATCCTCGCAGGGATCACCGTGTATGGCGATGTCCACCTCAACCCCAACTGGGAAGCCACCGGGTCTGGGCGAATCTCCTCGGAGTGTCATCTGGTACCGTGGAATCAAAAATATGTAATTCGAGTAATTGGGCAGCGGCCTAACTGATGGGAGACCAATTCTATGTATGACAAGATTCTCGATGAAATCAAGCAACCGTATTATACGCAGAACTTCCCAAATGATNNAGTATCTAAGAAACATCCATCTGAAGAATATGATTGAAACAAAGGATTGCATCACCGATGGAACTGATGACAAGCAGATTGACGCCATTGTAATCGATGAAGACAAATCAACTGTTTTTGTCATCCAAGGGAAGTTTATCGGGTCGGACAAGGTTGATGCTGAACCGCTTCGTGAAGTTCTTTCGTCATGGATTCAACTTAAGGATTTGGTACGTTTGCAGGAGGTTGCCAACACAAAGCTGAAGCGAAGGCTTTCGGAGGTGTCAACCGCATTAGACGATGATTATGATGTCTCATTTGAGCTTATCACTACTTCCTCCCTTACCGAGGCAGCACAGGAAGACTTGGCCACATTTCAACAACGCCTTGCAGACGCTGAAGACCTCGCAGCGACAATTCATCTTGTCGATCAGGACGAATTACGACGCAGATATGATATGGCCCTTGAGAAAGACAATCCGAAGATCAGGCATTCGATTCAACTCGAGCCTGGTCGTTTTCTCAAGATGGATATCGGCGGTACACAAGCGGTCTTAGCAGCAATTCAATTGAAGGATTGTCTTGGCTTCCCCGGAATCAAAGATGGCACGCTGTTTCAAAAAAACGTTCGCCAATCGCTTGGTTTGAATAACGCTGTTAATAAGGGTATCAAGCATACGATCTACGGTGACAAGCATCGGGATTTCTTCTTTTTCCATAATGGTATCACTGCAATCTGTAATCGAATGATTTTTGGGCCTGACAATCGACTTGACTTGCAGGGTCTGAGCGTAGTCAACGGATGTCAATCTTTCAACACGATTCTCTCGTGCAGTGAACGAGTGAAATCGGTGGAAGATACGTACGTGATGTTTCGATTTTATGAGATACCCCAGCGCGAGAGAGCTGATAGAATTAGCATATCGACGAACTCCCAGAGTGCCGTAAAACCTCGCGATTTGCGGAGTAACGACAAACGAGTGCTGAATTTGGAAAAAGCATTCGAACAAAAATACTCCAATGGATATTTCATTACGAAACGAGGAGAGGAGCCTCCAGCTGATAGGGACAAAGGTTTTGTACTGGACCTTTCAGATTTGGGCAAATATCTCATTTCTTGGCATTCGCAACGACCCAATATTGCATACAGTGAGGCGAAGATTTTCGATAAATATTTTGAGCAGTTGTTCAAGAGGCCTGAAGAATACAAACCAGAGAAGGCGCAAGCTCTTAACTTTTGGATGCAAGAAATTCTAAAAGGATGGGTCGTCAGCAACCCGCTTGGATTGAACGAATCATTGCTGGCCATGCGGGCCTATGCACCCTATCATCAACTATATGCTGTTTCGATGTGCTTCGCGATTGCCAGTGTTCAGCCTGATCGGGTTCCCAGTCCAAGCGTATGTTGGGAAAGAGCTCGCAGCAAGAACATGACGGGACAAATTGTCGAAATTGCCGGTAGTTGCCTCAACACCACTCTCGAAGCTGCTGCGAATGAACCAATGCCGCAGAGCAGGGTCTTTAGTCCACAGAACTGGATCAAAGCAAAAACTTGTCTCGCAGCGATAAACCAGGCGATTCGACAGTACTTCAATATGTTGCCAACAATGCCCGGCGGCAAAGACATGAGCAGAAACCTCAAAGACTGCCTGACATTATCCTCCGAAGACTTTGAGTATCGATGGGCAGCGGATTAGTCCCGCCGCCGTTCTTGCAAGTAATGGAATGGCTTTGACGTCGTTTTGCTATGGATGAATCAACGGACTTTTCACCATTAAGTGGAACCTGGCACCGTTTTCACTATCGGTACCTTCCGGATGTCAATATTGACTGCGCTGGGATCGG
>PMNP01000041.1 GCA_003161755.1 Ignavibacteriota bacterium
GGTTCAATCCCGGTCGCAAGCTCCACACATCACGGAACCGAAATCCCATGCGTGACATCATTACGTTAGAGTGTACCGACTGCAAGAACCGGAATTACACCGACACGAAGAACAAGAAGAAGCAGACCGGTCGGGTTGAATACAAGAAGTATTGTCGGCATTGCAGGAAGCACACCACACATAAGGAGACCCGCTGAACGGCGCGTCTTTCGGGAACGAAATTCCGAAGACGACTGCAGTTCAACGGTCTGGACGAATAGGCGTTATCTGCCCGGTGGGCCGTGGTGGAGGGTCATACGTGAGTAGCTCAATTGGCAGAGCAGCGGTCTCCAAAACCGCAGGTTGCAGGTTCAAGTCCTGTCNNTTCTTTACCGATGTGGTAAAGGAGATGAAAAAAGTGACGTGGCCCAAGAAGGATGAATTGCAGGACTCTACAATCATCGTTCTCGTGGTTTGCCTCATCATCGGCGTCTTCGTGTATATCGTGGACATGCTGGTGAGCGGCGTCTTGCATCGAATCCTGTAGCGAAGGGAAACCGGTGGAGAAGAAATGGTATGTGGTTCGGACCTATTCCGGCCATGAAAACAAAGTGAAGGCATACCTCGAGAACGAGGTGAATCAGGCTGGCCTGGGTGAACGCATCGGATCTGTGATCGTTCCATCCGAAAAAGTCTTTGAAGTGAAGGATGGCAAGAAGAAAAGCAAAACGCGAACCTTCTTCCCGGGGTATATTCTCGTTGAGGCTTCTCTCGACAAATCCGTAACGCACATCATTTTGAATACGCCGTCGGTCATCAGTTTCGTCGGACCCAAAAATGCACCCGCGCCCCTCCAGGCTGCAGAAGTGCGGCGCCTGATAGGCAAGCTCGATGAACGCAAGGATGTTGAGGTTATTGAGGTGCCGTTTAAGGTCGGCGACGCCGTCAAAGTCACCGAGNNGGTTCAACAACTTTAGCGGTTTCGTTCAGGAAGTCAATGAGGAGAAGTTAAAGCTGAAAGTGATGGTATCCATTTTTGGAAGAAAGACTCCCGTCGAACTTGATTTCAGCCAAGTGGAACTGGAAAAGTAACAGGTTCAGTGTCAGCTTAAGCGGAAAGACAACGCACTATGAAGAAAGTCGTCGGTTTCATCAAGTTGCAGATTCCCGCCGGACAAGCAAACCCGGCGCCGCCTGTTGGTCCTGCGCTGGGGCAAAAAGGCGTCAATATCATGGAGTTCTGTAAACAGTTCAATGCCCGGACTCAATCGCAAGCGGGCATGATTATTCCTGTTGTCATCACGGTCTTTTACGATAAGTCATTCACATTTATCACCAAGACGCCTCCCGCGGCAACGCTGATTGCCAAGGCGGCGAAAGTCGAAAAAGGCTCCGGCGAACCTAATCGCACAAAAGTGGGGACGATTACCAGTGCGCAGGTGCGCGAGATCGCCCAACTCAAGATGCCCGATCTGAATGCCAATGATATTGAGGCGGCAATGAAAATGGTTGCAGGAACGGCTCGCAGCATGGGCGTCACAGTCGAAGGGTAATTCACGATTTCGTGGGAGTTTGACTGGCGATCAGTCGAACGCTTGAACCACCAAGAAAGGGCTTTCGATGAAACACAGCAAGCGGTTTAACGGCCTCCTCAAGAAGGTTGATCCCAAGAAGACCCATACTATAGAAGAAGCAGTCGCGCGGGTAAAAGAACTCGCGTCGGCAAAGTTCACCGAGTCTGTTGATATCGCAGTCCGGCTTGGTGTCGACCCCAAGAAAGCCGACCAGGCAATCCGTGGAACTGTGGCCCTGCCGCATGGCACAGGAAAACAGGTGCGTGTGCTGGTCCTGGCAAAACCTCCGAAAGATGAAGAGGCAAAGGCAGCCGGGGCTGAACATGCCGGTCTGGCCGAATATATACAGAAGATACAGGGCGGATGGGCCGAGATCGATGTCATCATCGCGACCCCTGACGTCATGGGAGAAGTGGGAAAACTGGGGAAAGTCCTCGGTCCGCGCGGATTGATGCCAAACCCGAAAAGCGGAACAGTGACTGCCGACGTTGCCAAAGCGGTAAAGGAAGTCAAGGCGGGGAAAATCGAGTTTCGTGTCGACAAGGCAGGCATCGTGCACGCCTCGGTCGGGAAAGCGGCTTTTGAACCAAAGCAACTCGTCGAGAACATCCATGCATTCTTGGCGACCATCAGTCGTCTGAGGCCGCCGAGCGCCAAAGGGACATATATTAAGAGCATTGCGCTCTCAAGCACGATGGGGCCCGGGATCATGGTGGACAAAAACCAGGTTGCGGCACCTACGCATTAACAAGTTTACGCACTCAACACTCAAGATCAGTGTCTATCGCCCGGCGGCGAAGTTCATGCGACGTCGACTGGGGCTTCTCCCTAGACGCGACTACTTAGTAAGGAACCCATGGAACGGATTAAGAAAGAACAGATCATCGCCGAAGTTGCGGAGATTGCGGGTCGGGCGAATGGATTGTTCTTTACCGNNACTTTACGGGGTTGACAGTGGAACAAGCGACGGAACTCCGTCGGGATTTCCGCAAGTCAGGAATCTCCTACAAGGTCGTGAAGAATACACTCATCCGGAAAGCGCTCGAACAGATCACAGGGTATGATGGCGTGTACCCGAGTCTGGCGGGGCCTACGGGCGTTGCCTTTGCGTTTGAAGATCCAATAGCACCGGCAAGGGTCATTCAGAAGTTTTCAGAGAAGCACAAAAAACTCTCTCTGAAAGTTTGTGTTATCGATCGCCAGGTGTTCGAAGGGGCGAAACTCGCAGAACTGGCCAAGATGCCGTCAAAGAAGGAAGTGCTGGCGGCAATCGTTGGATGCGTTCAATCGCCTCTTGCAGGAGTACCAAACGTATTGCACGCCGTCATCCGCGATCTCGTCAGCGTCATCGACGAGGTGGGGAAGAAGAAAGCGGCATGAGACACCGGAGATCACTCCGGGTACAGCGTTGAAACCAAAGTTACCATACAATGAGGAGAGACCAATGTCAGTCGTTGCTGAACTTGTTGAGAAAATAGAGAAGCTTACGCTTCTTGAGGCAGTTGAGCTGAAGAAGGCACTCGAAGATAAATTCGGCGTCAGTGCAGCCGCGCCCATGATGATGATGGGTGGCGCAGCTCCGGCAGCAGGCGGCGGAGCCCCTGTTGTGGAAGAAAAGACCGAGTTCACTGTGCTGCTGAAGGAAGCCGGCGCGCAGAAAATCAACGTCATCAAGGTGGTCCGGGCCGCTACAGGACTCGGCTTGAAAGAAGCGAAGGACCTTGTCGACGGCGCACCGAAGGCGGTCAAGGAAGACATTCCAAAAGACGAGGCAGAAAAACTGAAAAAAGAGCTCGAAGAAGCAGGAGCCAAGGTGGAACTGAAGTAAGATGCTTCCGTCCCGCAATGGCGGGATTCCAGCGCTATCACGCTGTATGTCGAGCAACTTTATTCAGTTACCTATGACTTCTTGTCTGTCATGCCAGCAGGCCGATAATACGCCCCCTCCCAAGGGGAAAGGCGGTTATCGGCTTGCTCTTTCTTTCGCCGCGTGACGGCAATCGGACATGCGTACGGAACGAATTGGCCCCGGAAGACGTAGCATAGGGGGATCGGGACCTGTGCCCAAGTGTTCATCTCAACGTCAAGTGAAGGAGTGGGCTTGAAGAATCTATCCAAGCGAATCTCGTTCGGGAAAATTCCCGAGATTATCGAAGCGCCAGATCTGTTGAGCATCCAGCTGGAGTCGTGGGACGGTTTCCTTCAAACCGATGTTGCACCGGCACGCCGGAAAAACAAAGGTCTCCATTCGGTGTTCAAGATGAATTTTCCCATCACCGACACCCGCGAAAATTTTCTTCTGGAGTTCGTCGAATACTACATCGAAAAACCCAAGTATTCGGTGGCCGAGTGCGAGGAACGGGGTCTCACCTACGCCGTCCCAGTGAAGGCAAAACTCCGACTCTCCCAAAAGGCGGAGAACGGGAAAGACTACGTCAACACCATTGAGCAAGATGTGTATCTCGGCAACCTGCCGACAATGACCCATCGGGGTACGTTTATCATCAATGGCGCCGAGCGCGTTGTCGTGAGTCAGCTCCATCGCTCTCCAGGCGTCTTCTTCAGTGAGTCCATCCACCCCAACGGCACGCCCATTTACTCGGCCCGTATCATCCCCTTCCGTGGATCGTGGGTGGAGTTTACGACCGACATTAACAATGTGATGTATGCATACATCGACCGGAAGAAGAAGTTCCCTGTCACCACGCTGTTGCGCGCTCTCGGGTATTCGTCCGATGACGAGATTCTTCAGCTGTTCAATCTCGTGGAGGAGGTCGATGTCGCAAAGGTGGATCTCAAGGAGTACGATGGTCGCGTGGTATGTGGCGATGTCGTGGACCGGAAGACAGGCGAAATCTTCATCAATAAAGATACCGTTCTGACGGAAGAACTGATCAAGAGGATCAAGAAGGCAAATATCAAGAAGCTTCGCCTTCTGACTCAAACAGGCAGTGAAGAATCCGTCATCGCAAAGACCATCTCGAAGGATCAGGTTCGTTCTGAAGAAGATGCGCTCACCACAATCTACAAGCAGCTTCGGTCGGGCGATGCGCCCGATCTGGAAACCGCAAAGACGCTCATCGATCGCCTCTTCTTCAATGAAAAACGGTACGACCTGGGCGATGTGGGCAGATACAGACTCAACAGCAAACTCGGACTGGCCATTCCGGTCACGACGACAACGCTGACGAAAACCGACATCATTGCCATCATCAACTACCTGATCGATCTGCAGCAGAAGAAGCGGTCGGTGGACGACATCGATCACCTCGGCAACCG
>PMNP01000137.1 GCA_003161755.1 Ignavibacteriota bacterium
AAGACCAGAACTCCTCCATCCATCTTCTTGAAGCGTATACGGAATTGCTTTCAGTATGGGACAATCCCAAGCTCCGTGAACAGCTTGCGATGCTTCTGACGCTGATACGCGACACCATGACAGATCAACGGGGCTTTCTGCAGTTGTTTTTCCAGGATGATTGGTCGCCGCTTTCTTTCCGGGATGCTTCAGAAGAGGTGCGGAAGGCGAATTTCGGCCTCGACCATATTTCATTCGGTCATGATTATGAAACAGCCTTCCTGATGCTCGAGGCCTCCCACGTTCTTGGGATCAAGGATGATGTCCGTACGCTGACGATGGCAAAGAAAATGCTCGACCACGCCCTCGCGAATGGCTGGGATCGCGACAAGGGCGGCTTTTATGATGGGGGGTACTACTGCAAGGGCGAGACGCATTGTACGATTGTCAAGGACACGAAGAATTGGTGGGCCCAGGCGGAGGGCCTGAACGCGTTACTCCTCTTTTCCAGGATTTTTCCACAGGGAGGATATCGCCCGTATTTCGATAAGCAATGGGAGTATGTGAAACAGTACATTCTCGATCCGAACCATGGGGATTGGTTCGAGGGGGGAATCGACAAGGAGCCGCATTTCAAGACCGGGCCAAAGAGCCACATGTGGAAGTGTACCTATCATACCGGCCGGGCGCTTATGAACTGCGCAGTGATGCTTTCAGAGACCATACCCTCCGGCGCAGGAGAGGGATACACGAAGAAGCATAACGAGTTCATGCAATTCGTTGAACACTGGAAAAAAGTGGCTCACGCAGGAATTGCCTGATAAATACTCTCGACCCCTTGGATGCAAAACCACCCGGCGTGCGATAGTTGCCGGCCGGGTGGTTCCGTTTGTATCACGTGATGGTATTGGATGAACGCTGTTCCGCTACTTCATAAACTTCCTATTCTTTTCAATTAAGTCGATCCTCTGTTGCACACTTGCTGCGCTGCGAAGCTGGTCTTCCGGCGTGTGGAGGACGTAGTCGAGAAGTCTGTCGATCGTAGAAGTGGCGACATGCATTCTCGTGTCTGAGGATCCGTAGTAAATGAACACCGTGCCGTTGGGTTTTACCACCCAGCCGTTGCTGAACACGACATTCGACACGTCGCCGATCCGCTCGTCCCCTTCGGGCGCAAGGAAATATCCACCCGGCCGCGCAATGACCCGGTTGGGCTGTTGGAGATCAGAAAGGAACATATAAAGGACATAGCGCAGCCCTGCAGCAGTATTTCTGACGCCGTGGGCGAGTTGGAGCCAGCCCTTGGGCGTCTTGATCGGAGCAGGGCCAAGTCCGTTTTTCACCTCCTTGATGGTATGATATGCTCTGTCGTCAATAACCGACTCCTTCGCGATGACCGCATGCTCCATGCTTTCCGCAAATCCCCACCCAATCCCTCCGCCTGAGCCTGCTTCGATGAATCCATCTTGAGGCCGGGTATAGAACGCATACTTCCCTTCCACAAACTCCGGATGAAGAACGACGTTGCGTTGTTGCGGCGACACGGTCTTGAGATCCGGTAGACGTTCCCACGTTGTGAAGTCCTTCGTCCGGGCAATGCCGCATTGCGCAATGGCGGAAGAGAGATCCCCCTTTGGTGCGGAAGGATCTTTTCGCTCCGTGCAGAAAAGGCCGTAGATCCATCCGTCTTCATGTTTCACCACTCTCATGTCATAGACGTTCACATCAGGATCTGACGTTTCCGGCATGACCAGAGGTCGGTCCCAGAAGCGGAACCCATCGATGCCGCTCTTGGATTCGGCGATGGCGAAGAACGACTTCCGATCCGTACCCTCCACGCGTACCACGAGCAGGAAGCGCCCGTTGTGTTCTATGGCGCCCGAGTTAAAAGCGGCGTTAATTCCCAGGCGTTCCTGGAGGAATCGGTTGGTCTTGGGGTTCAGATCATAGCGCCAGTGGATTGGTGCATGTTCGGCCGTAACAACAGGAAATTTGTAGCGTTGGAATATGCCATTCCAATCTGGAAGAGGTTGATTCTTCCGTCGGATCAGTTGTTCCTGGCGCCGGCGGATGGATGAAAGGTTCGCAGCGAAAGATTTTGCCATGAGCTTCTCCGTTAGGCTTCAACTGGGGCAGCGGTCTTGTGCCGTGCCACACGTTCATCAAAATCGGCCGGCATTGTCTCTTTCGCGGCGTCATCCAGCGTATCCCACCAGGTCATCTTGAGAATCACCGAGGTGACAACGACAATGGAGGCGACCGCTATGAGTATGTCGAACTGCTTGGTAATCATCGCGATGGGGATTGCCACGAGCGACGTCTGCCAGAGTATGCCAACAACGATGTTGAACGCATCCCGCTTGAATCTCCGGTTTGGCTCAAAGTCGGGATAGATTTTCCGAACCTTCTGGAGAACAGGCTTCCAGATACCCCACGGCCTGACCTGCATGTAAAAGCGCATGAGAGTCTCGTCAGCCTCCGGTTTGAAGAACAAAGTGGCAACGACCGTAGCAACGAACGACACTGCGAAGATGATCGGGAACGACCAGAGGGCAGGGACCTCCTTGNNCTCCTTGAAAAACGCCGGAAGAAGGATAGAGGCCACAATGCCCGTTGCCATGCCCCAGAAATACCCGTGGCCATTCAGCCTCCACCAATACCACTTAAGAAGGTTTGCCGCAGTGTATGCACCCCAGAGTTCATTCACGATCCAGAGTGTGATGCCGTTGATGGAGTCGACTTCGAAACCGATGATGAATCCAGCAATGACGAAAGCAATGGTAGTAAAAATACTCAGCCGTACGTACACATGTTCGGGCGCATTCGGGTTGATGAAACGTTTGTAAATATCGTTAACGACGTATGCTGGAGCGGCGTTGATGGTTGCGGCGTAATTGGACATGAACGCGGCGGTCAGTCCGGCAAGCAGGAGTCCAACGAGTCCGACAGGGAGAATGTCCCGGATGATAAACGGGAGGATCTGCTCAAAATCCGGATTGGGACCCATTGCCACAAGTTTCGGGGAGAACGCCACGATCGCCAGAACCGTGATACCTGAGATCATCATGTAGCGCGGAACACAGAGCACCACGTTGACGAACCAATTCATCTTTGCTGCTTCTTTTGGCGAACGCGTGGCAAGGATGCGTTGCATGTCATAATTCGGCGCAGGTCCCGCAATGCTCTTGAACATGCCCTGGAACAACACCATGATAAAGAACCAACCGAAGAGGCCGTATCCATCGTTGGCGATCTTGTCATTGACGGATTTAATGAGCCCGGACCAATCGAGATCGAGATGCCATCCAAACAACGGCGTCGCCCATCCCGCCGGGATGTGCTGGGCAATCTGAGTTGCGGTGACCGAATTCATCGCCACGATTCCGATGGCCACGGATGCGACGGTCAAAACAATGAACTGGAGTAATTCCGTGATAACAACGCTGAACATTCCCCCTTTCACCGCATAGATCGCGGTCAACGACATGAGAATCACGGCATACCATTCCGGCGCAATGTGCCAGGGGAAAAAGATTGCGGCAAACTTCCCTATACCCTTGAACGCATACGCAATAAACCCGATGACACTCAGGAGCGCAAAAACAACAACAATAATGTGGGCCAGTCTGGCGCCAGCACTGCGGCCAAACCGCGTTTGAATCCATTCGGCACCTGTCATGACCTTGGATTTCCGGAGCCAGATCGAAAGGTACACCATGAGGAAAATCTGGTTGAACGTGGGCCAGATCCAGGGAAGAAAAATGCTCTTAAACCCGTACACGAAGAGAACATACACCAGCCACATTGTTCCAGTAATATCAAACATCCCGCCGGCATCCGATACGCCCAGTATCCACCAAGGAAGCGAGTTTCCTCCCAAAAAGTAAGAGCTAAGACTCTTGGTTGCCCGCTTGGAAACCATGATTCCAAGAGTGATGGCAATAATGAAGTACGCAATGATGATGGCAATATCAATCGTGCTGATCTGCATGAGCCGTGCTCCTTGCAAAATAAAGAGTGGTCAATCCTTGTCCGTCAGGAAGTCCCGTCAGATTACAGGTCTGGCGTATAGTATAACAAGGATTTTGCTTTTTTCAAATTGTTCTATGATATTAAGTTTCCATAACGTCTGGCTGCCCTCGTCTCTCGAAGCCAGCAAGACAGCCATGCTTGGCGAGGAGCCAACTCCACTTTCCGGCAACCACTTCCATCCGGTCACTATGCGCCCACTCATGATTTTCTTCATATTCGCTGCTCTCGTTTGTTGTTCCGCCGATTCAAAGGCTCAGAATGCCGACTTCCATCTTGCCCCCCTTTTTACCGATAATATGGTGTTGCAGCAGAAGCAGGACGTCCCCATATGGGGAATGGGGGCGCCCGGAACACCGATTACCATCCGTACAACGTGGGGAGTTGAAGAGTCTACCCAGGTCGGTGCGGATCGCCAATGGCGGCTGACTGTTCATACGCCTGCTGCCGGAGGACCGCACCAGGTCGATATTTGGTACGGCGAAACACCCTATGTTTTGAATAATGTCCTTATCGGCGAGGTCTGGCTTTGCTCCGGCCAGTCGAACATGGAAATGCCGCTCGAAGGATGGCCTCCTGGAGATACCATTAGCAATGCAAAAGAGGAGATCAGGAATTCTGCGAATCCAAGCATCCGCCTCTTCACGGTGAAGCGGACATGCGCTGCCACCCCGGCGTTTGATTGTGCTGGGGGTTGGACTGAGTGCTCGCCTGTTACGTCCCGGCAATTCAGCGCCGTCGCGTACTTTTTTGGGACATACCTTCATGATAAGCTCAAAGTTCCCATTGGTCTGATTCATTCAAGCTGGGGTGGGACTGCCATTGCGTCATGGATGAGTGCTGATGTTCTTGCCCAATTGCCTGAATTCGATTCCACGTTGAAGGAACTGCGGGAAAGCCTCGAAGGGAACAAACGCCTTCAAACCTGGCTCGAGAGTTTTCCCATTGTCGACATGCGGAACCGTCAGGGAGAGAATCGCTGGGCTGGGCTCGACTTTCAGGACGGCAGTTGTTCTTCAACAACCCTCTCCGACAGCGCCTGGAAAGTCATGCGCCTTCCAACGAATTGGGAACGGACATCAATGGGTGAGTTTGATGGCACTGTCTGGTTCCGAAAGCAGATTACGATACCGCAAGCATGGGTTCACCATGACCTCACATTGGATGTAGGGCCTGTTGACGATATTGACGTAACATTTGTCAACGGCCAGAAAGTGGGAAGCCATGAAGGTGAAGGTCTCTGGCAGGTCAACAGAATCTATCGAATCCCTGGATCGTTGGTGGACTCAACGAAACTGCTGGTTGCGGTTCGGGTAATCGACTATCAGGGCGGCGGCGGTATCTACGGGAAGGATTCACTCATGTTCGTCCAACCCGAAGGTGGCAGCGAGCGCGTGTCACTTGCTGGAGATTGGAAGTTCCTTCCTGTTGCAGAGCTCCGGGGGGATCGCTTTTTTGTCTTCGGCACGACGCAGCATTACTTTGATCGTCCAACGATGTCGCTGGAAATCAGTGCGTACGTTCCGACCACGCTGTTCAATGGCATGATTGCGCCGCTTGCTCCCGCGGCAATCAAGGGTGTAATTTGGTATCAGGGCGAATCCGACGCCGGGCATCCGGCCAAGTATGCACAACTCTTTCCCTTGATGATTGAAAACTGGCGTTCGGCATTCCAAGCTCCGGACCTTCCGTTCGATTTTGTGCAAATCGCTCCATACGCGTATGGTCCAGGGACGACGTCCCAACTTCTGCGCGAGGCGCAGATGCTCACACTTTCCGAGAAGAACACNNACGGTCACGCTCGATCTCGGGAGCGCGAGGACAATACATCCGGGAGACAAACAGGATGTCGGCAAACGGCTTGCGCTCATAGCCCTTGCGAATACATACCATCAGAGGTTGACATTCTCGGGCCCGCTTTACAAATCGTTCAAGATTACGGGTCAGAGCATCCAGGTGAATTTTGATTATGCGGCGAAGGGCCTTGTAGTGAAGAGTAGGGTTGGCAGCAATGGCTTTCAGATTGCGGGGGAAGATCACGTATTCAAGGATGCCACAGTACGCATAAGAGGAAAATCCCTCTTGGTGTCGAATTCCGAAATCAAGAATCCACAAGCGGTGCGTTATGCGNNAATGGCTTGCCTGCGTCGTCCTTCCGGACGGACAACTGGGATCGGTGACATCTGGATGGCTCCGATCTTCCAGAACAATCAGTACCACACTTTCCACAAAGTGAGGAAGGAATTTTATCATGAATATGCTTCCCTGTTGTCCCCGGCGACCGGTGTTTTGGATGGCCGCAGCTATCCTGCTCGTTGTTGTTGCATCAACAGCATTTTCCCAGAAGTATGCGGATCTGTCATTGACTCCGCCAATGGGATGGAATAGCTGGAATCGCTTCGGCTGTGACGTCAATGAGGAGTTGATCCGTGAAATTGCCGATGCGATGGTCACCACCGGAATGAAGGACGCCGGGTACCAATACATTAATATTGACGATTGCTGGCATGGAACACGGGATAGCCTCGGCTTCATTCATCCTGATCCGAAACGATTCCCCTCTGGAATAAAGGCTCTTGCTGACTATGTGCATGCCAAAGGGCTAAAACTGGGCATCTACTCAGATGCAGGATATCGAACCTGCGGAGGCAAGCCGGCAAGCAGAGGGCATGAATTTCAGGATGCGATCAGTTATGCCCAATGGGGCATTGATTACGTGAAGTACGATTGGTGCGAGACGCAAAACCTAAACGGCATCGGCGCGTACACAACGATGCGCGNNAGCTTGTGTGAATGGGGAAGCAACAAACCGTGGCTCTGGGGCAAAGAGGTCGGACACCTTTGGCGCACAACCGGCGATATCTCCCCGGTCTGGGACTCGGTTGTCAACCACGGCACATGGCAATCCAATGGTGTCCTGCAAATTCTCGATATGCAAAAAGGGCTCAGACAATATGCAGGTCCCGGCCATTGGAACGATCCTGATATGATGGAGGTGGGGAATGGAATGACGGCCAATGAAGACCGTGCTCATTTTTCCCTTTGGTGCATGCTTGCTGCTCCGTTGATCGCAGGAAACGACCTTCGCACGATGCCCAAAGGGACGTCAGACATTTTGGAAAACAAGGAAGTGATCGCAGTGGATCAGGATTCCCTTGGCGTCGAGGCACTGAAGTCCTCCGCAAAGGATAGCATCGAAGTNNGGGCAATGTGCATCCTGAACCGGAATAGGGAACAGCGCAAAGTCTCCATTGATTGGCAAACGGAGAACGTTCTCGACAGCCTCTCAATGAGAAATACCCAGTTCGCAACGACGACCTACAAGATCCGGGATTTGTGGTTGAAGAAGGAGCTGGGCACGACAAAGAAGCCTCTTGCTGCCAAAGTTGAAGGTCATGATATACTCATGGTCCGCCTTCAAAAGATGGAGAAATAGAAGCTCCCACCGCATGGGAGATGCTCTGCTCTCCCGCAAACTCACAAGGAGGACGATGGCTGAGGTTGATGCCCGTCCTCCTTTTCCTTCCGACCATCCACTTCTGCCGGGAAAGACCGAGTCTACACAGGAATTATCAGGGAATTGAGAAGCTCTTGCCATGCACGCATGTGAACCCTTTTGCCCCAGACTTCGTTTAGTGGAACGGAGGATGATGGATATCAGCCTCCCCAGTCCTTTTTGACGGGGATGATATATTNNTTGTTGGAGCTACGGGAGCGCAGGGGGGCGGACTTGTCCGCGCCATTTTGAACGATGCTAACAGCGAGTTTAGTGCTCGGGCGTTAACTCGCAATGTGAATTCAGAGAAGGCCCGCGCACTATCTGCCTTGGGCGCAGAGGTGGTGGCGGCGAATGTCGATGATCTTGAATCCCTCAAGCGAGCTTTTGCGGGCGCCTATGGAGCATTCTGTGTCACCTTCTTTTGGGATCACATGTCCGCCGAGCGGGAAAAAGCAGAAGCGACATCCATGGCAATCGCAGCAAAATACGCTGGAATCAAGCATGCGATTTGGTCAGCCTTCGAGGATACCCGAAAGTGGGTGCCGCTGAGCGACAACCGCATGCCAACGCTGCAGGGCAGGTACAAGGTGCCGCATTTCGATGGCAAGAGTGAGGCAGATTATGCGTTTGCTGAACAAGGAGTGCCGACGACGTTTCTGCTGACTTCGTTTTACTGGGATAATTTTATCAACTTCGGCATGGGACCAAAACGCGCTCCGGATGGAGACCTCGCAATTACATTTCCCATGGGCGACAAGAAACTCCCGTCGATCGCAGCAGAAGACATCGGCAAATGCGCATACGGCATTTTCAAGAGAGGATCCGAATTCATCGGGAAAACAGTGGGCATTGCAGGCGAGCATCTGACAGGCCAACAGCTTGCTTCATCCTTGACGAGGGTTCTGGGCGAGAAGGTCCATTACAATGACGTGGACCCGAATGACTATCGAAGTTCAGGCTTCCCCGGTGCCGACGAGTCGGGCAACATGTTTCAATTCAAGCGTGATTTTGAATTGGATTACTGTCGCATACGGGATCTCCACCTATCGCGAACTCTCAATCCGGAACTGCAAACCTTCGAAACCTGGCTTTCGAAGAATAAGGAGAGGATTCCGCTTGACTGACGAGGAACCATCGAGAGGCCGGATGCGGATTCCGTGACGAGTCCGATCCGGTCTGTCGAATAGCACGTTTTAAGGCCGGCTATTTGAGAAGGACCATCCGCCTCGTCGCAATATTTCCCCCGGCCTCCAGCCTGTACATGTACACTCCTGAGGCGAGATTCTTCCCATCAAACCTGACCGTGTGTTCCCCCGGTGTCATCGTGCCATCCACCAACACAACCATCTCGCGTCCCAAAAGATCGTAGACCACCAGTCTCACCCGTTCCAGCCCTACCTGCTTCGTACTACCTG
>PMNP01000073.1 GCA_003161755.1 Ignavibacteriota bacterium
ATCGGCTGTGTGCTCCGGTAGTTTTCCTCAAGCTTGACAACCTTGCACCCCGCGAACTGCTCCGGAAAATCCAGGATGTTCTTGACAGTTGCACCACGGAAACTGTAAATGGACTGTGCATCGTCGCCCACAACCATGATGTTGCCGTGACGCGAGGCCAGCAAGGAGACAATTTCTGCCTGAATCAGATTGGTGGCCTGGTATTCATCCACCATAATATACTTATACCGCTCGCAGAGTACTTTTCGCACGTTCTCCACGTCGCGCAGGAGCTTGCGTAGATACAGGAGCAGATCGTCATAGTCCATGAGGTTATGCGCGGCCTTGTATCGTTCGAACTCCTGCTGGAGCCGCTGAATGTCGTCGAGATGATCCTCGTAATGCGGATACTCAACCCGCAGGATATCCCGAATTGGCCGTACCGTGTTAACGGCCCGTGAAAAAATATCGTACAGCGTCTGCTTCCGTGGAAAACGCTTCTCCCTGGTGTCGAATTTCATCCGGGTGCGAAGGAGGTTCACCACATCCTCGGCGTCACCCTGGTCAAGGATGGTGAAGGACGAATCAAAGCCGATCAGCGGAGCGTATTGGCGTAGCACAAGATTGGCAAAGGAATGGAACGTCCCTCCCGCCACTTTGTCACACCGCGCATCAAGAAGTGTTGAGGCGCGACGGAGCATTGCCTGTGCGGCGCGACGAGTGAAGGTTAGGAGCAGTATCCCTTCGGGATGGACGCCAAGCTCAACAAGATACGCCACGCGATACACGATCGTCCGCGTTTTTCCTGTTCCAGCTCCGGCGACGATCAAGTGAGGACCGTTGACCGAAGTGACCGCCTCGTATTGCGCCGGGTTCAGCTGGTTCCTGTAATCGATCTGAAAACGCTTCTGCAGATCGGCAGGCGGCTCGGGGTACGAGGTCTTCTTAAGGATGTATTTCTTCGTGGTCACAGATCGGAATACACTTCCCTGGTGAGTTTCCACATTTCTGAATTCAGCACTTTGAGTGCAGAATTCTGCTTAGAGTTTATCTTCAGGATACCGATCGAGCGTATCGAGGATTGCTTCGATCGTTTTCGGCGAATTCCCTTCTGCCCGGTTGTTGACGTAAGCGTACAGTGCGCGGCCTTCGTTGAGGCATCGGCGGACAGATTCCACAATCCCGTTTCGTAATTCCGGGTTTTCTTCCTTTATCTCATCGTACGGTTTGAATTCCGTTACAGCTTGTTCATACGTCCTTCCCGGCTTGAGGAGGGCGCGAATCACGGAAAACCCTGCTGACAATGTTCCCGAAATTTGCAATTGCTGCACGATGGGGGGCATTCTCGTCCAGCTGTTCAACACATGAGCGACACCTTGGGAGCGCAGCATTGCAAGGTATTGCTCAGTGAGGAACTCGGAGTTCCGGACTTCAATGGCATATTCATAGCCGTGGGGAAGATCCGAAAGGAATCGTTCCAGCAGTTCCGCAAACCGATCGGCGGTGATTCCTGAATTGGGATAAAAGGTCGAAAACTCGAAGATGATGGCGCCGCGTTTTTTTCCCAACGCTGTGAGAGGTGCAAGGAATGCATCTTCAAAAAGTGTACGACTGAGAAAATCCGGGTTCTCTGTCCCGGCCATTCTTCCGTATCGGGGAATTTTCGGATACCGCCGGATGGTGATCCGGTCGGTGACTTTGAGCGCAAGATGGAACCCGTCAGGAGTCTGGTCGTGGACCCGCTGCATGACTTCGGAGTCGGGAAAATCGTAGAGCGCAAAATCGGCACACACGGTCGGGAACAATCCGGCATACTCGGCAAGACACTCCTGCTCAAAGACCCGCTGCGAAGGATACTTGCGGTTGTAGACGAGCCCTTTCCACCCCGGGTATTTCCATGAGGATGATCCGAAATAAATGCGCCGGGCCGCCCATCGTTCAAGGCGTTCTTTGTTTTTGCCGACGTATGTCGGCGGTTGCGGCTGGTGTTCGGTTGCGTTGGGTTGCTCCTCCTGGAAAAGCGAAGGAGCGTCGTCTGCTTTCCTTCTGCGTTTTGCCATGCACACAATATACGAAGGCCTCCGCCAAAAGAAAAAGGCCCGCTGGGAAGCGGACCCTTTTCGCACACTGAAGGCGGCGTCCGATCTCTCGGCACTAGCCCATTTGAATATTCCAGAGGACTGAAGCCATGATGGTGAGCACTGTCCAGAAAATCCACAATGCAAATACAAGGACGGCGACCTTGGGGAAATCGCGATTGAAGAGTCGTGAGAGACCAACGCTGACGACTCCAAGATTCCAGAAGGTAAAGATGTTGATTTTGGCCAACGCCAGATGGAGCGGGTTGCTTGTGGAAAAATCCGATAACACCGCGAGGGCCAGATTTGGACCGGCGTGGAAGTTTTTCATGGCTATGGAAATGATGGTGGTCACGATGGATTCCAATGCACCAATCACCAATGCAAGTCCCACAACCTCCATGACCTTTGTGAAAGGGGCTGTCGCACGCATGATGCCTTTGCCGAGGAGCCAATAGATAAAACTTACAACGAGGAGAACGAGCGGAAGGCCAAGGATAATGCCTGCAGTGCGAATCACCGTCATCATTACTGATGTGGGATCGGAGAACGCTTCCATCTGTTCTCGAGCCTGGTCCACCCGTTCCGGCGGTATTTTCCCGCTTTGGATCTGATCCTGAAGCCGCTTTTCATTTCCTTCCTGCACCATGGTCTTGATTTGATCGACAATGGTGGCATTGTGCATCACGACCTGCACCATGACCAGAGAAACCACAATCATGATGATAAGAGGAACGAACCATGTTGCCGTGCTTTTGGGTGTATCGTGGATATTTTGATAGACTTCTCCCGGCGCCGCAAGAACATTAATGAGCTTTTCGCCGAGGGGCATGGGCTGGACGGTTGCGCCCGCAGTGGTAGAACTTTCTTCCATGGGAATCTCCGTGAGTGGTGGCCGAAGCATCGGGAACGTACCGAAAACCCCGATAAGAATCAACAACGTATAGAGACGACATTTTTGTCGTATTACTCTTGACAAGACGACAAATTTGTCGTATGCTGATAATACCATGAATGTGCTCTTTCATCTCGATCTTGATTGTTTTTTCGCTTCGGTGGAAACCGCCCTGCACCCCGAATTAGGGGGGAAACCGGTGTGTGTGGGAGGACTCCGGGGGCAGCGGGGGATTGTGGCATGCCCGAACTATGAAGCCCGGGCATACGGCGTGCGGACTGCCATGCCGCTGCGTACGGCCGAGAAACTGCTCCCCCGTGAAGCGGTCTTTCTGCGTGGCAATCACCGTTTGTATGGCGAGTACTCGCGCCGTGTCATGACAGTGCTGGAGTCGTTTACGCCCGATGTCTGGCCAAAGAGCATTGACGAAGCCTTGCTTGATGTCGGCAAGTGCTTGCATCTCTGGAGACATGATCCGGAGACCATGGCTTCAGCGATCAAAAATCGTGTGCGTGCGGAAACAGGGTTGACGATTTCAGTCGGCATCGCCCCTAACCCCCTGTGCGCCAAAATTGCGGCAGGAATTCGCAAACCCGATGGCCTGGTGCTGGTGCGGCATGATATGATTCGTGACTTTCTGACGCCGTTGCCGGTGGACGTTGTTCCCGGCATCGGCCCGAAAACCATACCGCGGCTGAACATGCACGGCATCCGGACAATAGGGGATCTGCTGAACCGCAAACAGCACATGCCGGAGTCATACCTTTCGGGACTGTTGCAGTCACTGCTGAGCGAAGAACCTTATGACGGAGGTGGACATCATCATGATGAGGAGGAACAGTCGATCTCCCGCGACAGAACCTTTTCCCGCGATACGCAGGACGACGGACAAATTGCCGCAACCTTGTTTGCGCTCGTCGAGCGATGCTGCAAGACGCTGCGTGCCGGCGGACGGGCGGCATCGACAGTCACCGTCAAAGTGCGGTTCGCCAATTTTATCACCGTGCAAAAACAATTGACGCTGCCATGTGCTTACGCCAACGAAGAGGATATTTTTCCCGCTGCCCGGCGATTGCTGAAAGAACTCCTGCCTGCCTGGCGGTTTGTCCGGCTGGTGGGAGTGAAGGTCTCCAATCTTGTACCGCTGGAAGGGCAACAGCTCATGCTGGATACTGTGCGGACGGAACGGCTTGAACCCCTCCACCGCCGCATCGATGCGCTGCAGGAACGCTACGGGTATCGAAGCGTGCGGTGGGGGATTGCGGCGGGAGAAGAACGAGAACCACAACGTGAAGAGTGAATGAAGGATCATCGCCATGCTTCATCCTTTGCTCGCATCGTACGTGCGTGCCTGGGCTCGGCATCGGATTGTCATCGCGCTTGCGTCCCAGGACGCGGCAGTGCGTGCCGGTCTCACTGCTGACGAAACCGTGCAGATATTCGGTGTTGCCTGTGTGACCGTGGGACCGTATGGCGTTTGCGGGCTCTCCGGTCTTCCGGATCACTGCCCGGTGGATGTTATCGTGAATGACCCGGCATTGATCTACCGCTTTCCGTATGGCTATCCCGACGCGGCACGGCGCGGCATGCTGAACGATGAGTTCCTGTCTCCCCATTGGCTGACAGACAGGGTGCTGCCGCTTCTCGCTGCCCTGGGATCCAGAGTGCGCATCGTCGTTTTTCATCCGTTGCCGGTGTACCGGACGGAAGGATTTTCGACAAGCATGTTCCTGTCAAAACTCGACGCCTATCTCGCGCCCCTTCCGCACTCCTGGCGCTATGCGATCGATACCGCGAATGCTGAGTATCTGCAGCCGGCTTACTGCGACTTCCTTCGTCATCGCGGCGTGGCCCCCGTGATCAGCGAGGGAGACGGCATCCTGCAGGAAATGCCGTCACTGTCCGACCAACTGTTCATTCCAGGGATTTGTGTGCCGCCATTCTCTGTTGTGCGCAGTACGATCCGTTGCCGTATCCCGGGCATGGTGTGGCACAGGACGGATGCCGTCATCCGACGACAAGGGTGGTGCGATGCGGTGCGGCGCTGCCTGGCACTGTCCTGCGGGTTGTATTTGTTGATTGATGATGAACGCGATCCGCTCCAATCGCTGGCGCTCTTGATGGAGATGCTCAATGACGACCTGGCGCAACGGTCGCCGATAAAAACCATGGCAGCCTGAACCGGTTTCTCCGCTGCCAACACCGGCTCACGGTGGAATACTTTGTTGGGGGAAGATGGTGGAAGGTTCCTTGCTTGTTCCCTATACGGCGCTTGTCCGGCAATTCCATGCGGAGCCCCGTGGCAAACTCTATTGCCTGCACGGAAGCCGGACAGTCTTCCGTCTTGCGCTCTCGGTGGCGGCACAGGTCCTGTTGCGCGGCGTTCCCGTGACACTGGTGGATGGTACCAACCGGTTTGATGCGTACTGGATCGCCGAGTTTTCCCGCCGCATGGCCGCACGGGGTGGGCCGCCTCCACAGGTCCTCCTTGATCGGATCTTCATCTCCCGTGCCTTCACCTGCTACCAGATGGAAGCGGTCATTACCAAGCGTCTTCCGGGGTTCATCGCACGGACCGGGTCACCCGTCGTGATCGTGTTCGGTCCCCTCGATACGTTTTATGACGATCAGGCTCCATTCTTTGAGGTGGAACAGGGCGTGGAACGGGTCATTGCCGCACTGCAACGGCTGCGCGACAACAACACCGATGTCATTGTCGCTTCGCACGACGTACGGCTTGCTTCACGGGAACGCAGCAGGCTCTTCCCCCGCCTGTCTGCTGCGATGGACAGCCTGTTCGTGGTGACGGACACAGAAGGGAAGCCAAGGATCCTTGCAGAACCATCAATGCATAATTCAGGAAGAGGGACGAAGAAGTAACGAACATTCCCTGGAGGCTGTATGGGTCGCACCGTTCCGACATTCACCATGGTGCTCCAGCAGGAAATCAACAGCTGGAGCAAATTTCGCCGCGGACTTCGCAAAGAAGACCAGGAAGCACTGGACGAATTGTTCCGCTCGGCGCAGTTGCAACTGGCCGGCAGCGCCTATGCCGCCCGCCCCATCCCGTTCGAAAGCGTTGCCATGGCAATGCTGGTGGCACAACAGCAGAAGATCCGGCACTTGGAAGAAATGATAATCCGCATGGCAGAACAGCTGGATGAGGCGGAAAAACATTGACCCGCGTTGCGATCGCTGTGCTGTCGCTCTCGAACGGGGGAGAAACTATCGGGTGCCATGTCACGCACTATCTCCGGTTGGCTGTTTGACCTCTATCCGTCCGCACAGGGCATGACGCTCTGGCTGATTGACGTCGACGGCCGCAAATACCGCTNNAACATCAATGATGCGGATGCGGAACGCGCACGGATACTTGTCTCCCGGTTTCCCTTTCCCGTTGAACTGCACCGTGACACGCGCAGGGAGATCTATTCCGACGAGGAATGGCCGGTGTACAGGGTGGATGTCCACAGTACCACGAGGTTCAACACTGTTGTGCGAATGCTCGAACGGCATTTCCCGCATTTCGTGTTCTTCGATTCCGATATCCCCGTTCCCCAATCCTTTCTGTATTCCACCGGCCTGTTCCCCCTTGCCTTCGGTGACTATCATGTGAGTGATGAGGGGGTGTTGATCGATTGGGAGCTCAACGATACCTGCGATGCGATGGAATACACGCTTCCGCCGCTGGTGACCATGACGCTGAAGAACCGAGCAGACTTTGTCTCGCCGAAATACCGGAAACAGTATCAACTGGAAGTGGGCTACGATGGACAAAACTATGCCCTGGAGTATGAGAATGCGGCGGAACTGATATCGGGACTGAACCGCCATTTGGAACGGTGCGATCCGGATATCGTCATGACCCGGTATGGCGACGCAATCCTTCTTCCCCTTCTTGTCCGCTTTGCCGCCGAGTGCGGGACGCCCCTTGCATTGAACCGCGACCAGTCTGCAGGCTTTCTGACTTCCCGGGCCTCAAGCTATTTTTCGTACGGAAGGATCGTTCACAAGGAAGGGGCGTTTGAACTCGCCGGCCGGTGGCATCTGGATACGGAGAACTCCTTCATGATGGGGGAGGCAAGTCTCGCCGGCGTGGTGGAAATTGCCCGCATGACGCAGCTCCCCATCCAACACCAGTCGCGTGCCACCATCGGATCGGCCCTCTCTTCCATGCAACTCTCCTGGGCACGGCGTCACCGGTACCTCATCCCTGCAAAAAAACGTGAGCCGGAAGACTTCAAATCTGCCAGCACACTCCTCCTGGCCGACAGGGGAGGGCTGATCTTTCAGCCGGACCTGGGATTTCACGAACAGGTCGCGGAACTGGATTTCGTCTCCATNNTATCCCACCATCATGGTGGAACACAACGTCTCTCCTGAAACCGTCAACTGCCGCTGCTGCACCAATGCCCGTGTGCCGGAACTCGGCTACACAATCTGCGAACGCCGTGAAGGGATCGTGCCGTCAACGCTGCGGACGGTCGTGCGGAAAAGAGGCATCTACAAAAAGCGGAAAAAAGCGTTGAAGGCAGCCAACGATAATGCCTGGATGCTGTATGACCGCCGCCAGAATGCACTCAAGTGGATGCTGGTGACCTGTTTCGGGTACCTTGGGTATAAGAACGCGCGGTTCGGCCGGATCGAAGCCCATGAAACAGTCAATGCCTATTCCCGCGAAGCAATCCTTCGGGCCAAGGAGATCGCCGAAGGCCAGGGGTTCCATCTTCTCCATGCCATCATCGATTGTGTCTGGGTCAGGAAGGCTGGTGCGACGGTGACAGACTATGAGCGTCTGGCGGAAGAAATCAGCCGCGATGCCGGGATCGACATTTCTCTCGAAGGAGTGTATAACTGGATCCTGTTCCCTTCATCAAAACTCGATCCTCTTGCCCCAACAGCAAACCGCTATGTGGGATGGTATGACAACGGAGAAATTAAAATTCGTGGCATTGAAGTCCGGCGGCGTGACACGCCGCTCTTCATCAAACGCCTGCAAGGGGAGATGCTCAAAGTGATGGGCCAGGCGTCCACAGTCCGGGGCATCGAAGCGCTGATCCCGGAAGTCATCGCAAAGGTGGATGAATCCCTGGGAGAACTTCGCAAAGGGAAGGCAGACCCGCTTGTACTGGTGATCCGCCGTCATCTTTCCAGAGAGGCCGGAGAATATACCACCAATACCGTGAGCGCCGTCGTGGGAAAAACCCTCGAGGAATCAGGCATTCACCTCGCGGCAGGTGAGACGGTGGAATACATTGTCGTCGATGCGAGCGGCAAGACAAAACCCGAAAAAGCCCGTCCGCTTGCACTCTACGCGTTTGAAGATGGGTATGATGTGGAGTTCTATACGACGCTTGCGCTGAAGGCCGTTGAAACGCTTCTCCTGCCCTTCGGGTTCTCGCTCGACCGTCTTGACCAGATGTTCCGGCCGACACCTATGCGTCACAGGGTGCAGAAACAACGAAGCGAAAAACACAACCAGATGGATCTCTTTGAAGAAACCAGTGTGCCAGACCAGGCCGGCAAAGAAGAGCCTTCGTATCAAAACCCAAGCGCGACGGCTGCGTGAATGTCAGACCACCAGCGCCGAAGGCGTCAATGGTGAAGAGAGAAGAAGCTTGAACTCCTCCCAGCGACGCTGTGCGCGAGTATCGGAGCCACACCGAAAATCGATATACCTCCTCACCAGATCCTGTCCCAAATTGTAATTGATGACGTAGCTTCTATACTGGTCGAAGAATCGTATTCGCTGGCTTGCCCGCTCGGGGGACATCAGCGAGTAACGCACAAGCCAGTCCTCCGCCTGTTCGCGCGAGAGCTTCCCATCCAGATATCCCCGGGCCGCCTCATTGCCCGCGTAACTCAACTGCTGAACACGATCGTGGATTTGGTAGTATTCCTCCACCCGTTGAGGGTCAAGACCCGCCAACGGAAAGAGCACCTCGTGCTCAAATGCGATCCGTTCAGCAAAAGGAAACGCCATGACAATACCGTAGTTCGCTGTTCCTTCAGCGATCAGCGATTGCGGACTGAACAGCGCATACACGGTAAACTCCATCCACCCACGCCGACGGACAAGGTCGGATTCCAACAACGCATTATACACGTGATGCCCAGGATACCCCTCATGGCTCGCGAGATCAATCGCTCGATCGATGTAAATAGGCAAGTCGGTATTGATTTGGATCAAACTACGATAACTTCCCTGATACCAATTGTACCCGCTCCAGGATTTTTCTGTCACATATTCGAGAACAAATTGTTCCGCATCAGGCAGAGTGATGTGGCGCATCGTGCGAAGGCGGCTCTCAGCGATCGCCGCCTTGAAGACGGAATCGAGACGTGAAGGAGGAATGACGAATGCCGTTCGGTAGGTTTCGAGCCGACTCGGTATGAAACCCTTGCCGCCAAGCAATGAGCCAAGCTCTTCAAGGATGGTCTGGAAATGCGATTCGGGGAACGCCGGAGGTGCGGCATCATAGAGTGCCTGAGATTCAGCGTCGAAGCTGAACTTCTTCCCCAAAAGCATCTCAGTCCGGGTTACGAGCGACTCTAGTTGCCTTCTCAGGTAGTGATATCGAAGTTCGGACGTGCTGCCGCCGGGTGGTGGAGTTGCCGTTTGGAGCTTGTAGAGAATTGCCCTTGTCTCGGATTGGATGTTCTCAAGGGACATTGTGAGTCGGTCACTCTCCTCCTTGAATTGGAGTGGGCCGTAATAAGCATCCACATAATCGGGGTCGTGACGCCCCATGGATAGCACCAGGCAGATGTAGCGCTCTGCAACGGTATTGAGGTCCAGTTGTCCNNCCTTACGCTGTTCTTTCTTGAAGACATGGTGCTGAGAGCGTTCTTAAGGATTGCTCTTGTGAGTGCGCCATTCGTGTCCACTTCCTTGAGGCATTTCAGTATGATATGCCATCGGAACTCCGAGGCAATTTTGTCGATAAGAGCCGGCGAAGGACCAAGGAGAACAAATGGGCCTGCTTCCGGCCGCAAGAGAGATCCAAGTTTCTCTGCCGCCTCTTGGACCTTCTGTTCCTTTTCCCCTCGCATTTCCACCAACACCAGACGTGAGTAAGGCGGGTAACTCAGTTCCTTCCTGGCTTCCAGCTCTTCATGAAAGAACGAAACATAGTCGTGGTCGACAACGTGGCGCAGGCTGAAATGTTGAGGCTGTGCGGTCTGAATAATCACTTCCCCCTTCAGCGTGCTGCGTCCAGCCCGTCCTGAAACCTGGGTGAGGATCTGAAACGTCCGCTCATTGGCACGAAAATCCGGCAGCAGCATCTGCGTATCGGCGGAAATCACTCCGACCAGCGTGACATGCGGGAAATCCAGCCCCTTGGCAACCATCTGAGTTCCCAGGAGGATATCCGCGTCGCGATTTTCGAACTGGTGAAGAATCTTATTGTGGGCCCCTTTGCGTGAAGTCGTATCAAGGTCCATCCGCAGGACTCTGGCTTCCGGGATGAGGCGGGCAAGGTCCTGTTCGACCCGCTGCGTTCCTGCACCGATCATCCTGATGGCAGCGCCGCCGCACTGTGGGCAGGCCTCATGAGGCGGTTTCACCAATCCACAATAATGACACCGTAAATGGTTTTTTGAAAGGTGATACGTCAACGATACATTGCAATTGCTGCATCGCTCGGTGTAGCCGCAATCGGGACATTCAACAAACGGGGCAAACCCGCGGCGGTTCTGAAGCAGAATTATCCCCTCCTTGCGTGAAATTCTTTCGAGGATCTTTTCGTGCAGCTGAATGGAGATCGAGGAGGACTGATACGNNCCTCAGCGATGCCTTCCACCTGGCATATGCTGCTTTTCTGTCGGCGATCATGTCGACAATGGCAATCGAAGGCATGGGAACGTCATCGATGCGGTCCGGCATTTCGAGCATTGTGTACTTCCCGGCGATCGCGTTATGGTATGACTCGGCCGACGGCGTGGCGGAACCTAGGACCGTCACGGCCTGATTCAGCATGCCGCGCACGATCGCAACGTCCCGCGCATTGTAGCGCGGAACTGCATCGTATTGCTTGTACGACGACTCGTGCTCCTCATCTACCACCACCAACCCGAGAGATTTGAGTGGCGCGAATACTGCTGAACGCGGGCCGATGACGACCTTGACGGAACCCGCGCGTGCAAGTTTCCAGACGTCGTGTCGTTCTCTGGGAGTCATCCTGCTGTGAACGACTCCCACAAGGTCGCCAAAATGGCTCTTGAACCGTCGAACGATTTGCGGAGTGAGCGAAATCTCCGGAACGAGCACGATGGCACTCTTTCCCTTTGATAACGAGTGACGAATCGCCTCAATATATACCTGCGTCTTCCCGCTGCCGGTTACGCCGTGAAGCAGAAATGTCGATGCCACGCCGTTATCCACTGCCTCTGATACTGCCGAGAGCACTCGCTGCTGTGACTCATTGAGAACAATCCGCTTGGTCTGTTCCTCAGTGCCATAATCAGCCGCGTGCATGACGTCCCGTCGCTCTACGATGAACAGTCCGGATTCAACGAACTCCTTCAGCGTTGCCGAGGTTGCACCGGTTTCCTTGAGAAGTTCAGAGATTGAAATGTCAGGGATTCCCTTTTCGCGCAGCGCGGATACCATGTCGAGCAGCGCATGGGCTTTCTTTCTCCGAGGAGGTATCGATTTGCCCGCCTCAGCCAGCCCGACAGGGTCAAGCCGATCGACAAGCAGAAACTCCTTCACCTGCGTACGGACCCTCGGTTGGGGGAGCATTTCCTCCACCCGAATCAATCCCTGCCGTTCGAGATCGCTGAGAACAGCATTGATCGTTTTCAATCCGGAGATCTTGAGAAGGTCGCTCGATGAAACGGATCCCCTTTCCAACACTGTCGAGAGAAGAGCGGCCCGTTTGGGAGAAACGCTGCTCAGAGAGGCGACCAGCTTCGGAGTCAGCGGCCGGAGAGGATGCACCATACGCTTACTGGTTGCACTGAAGCCGTGGGGCATTGCGGCGCGTAACACTTCTCCGAACGAGGCCATGTAATACGTTGACACCCACCTGCAAAGCTGAAGGAGCTCCGCAGTCATCACCGGGCTGCTGTCAAGAACGTCTCGAATCGNNTGGTGAAATGGGACTTGACGAAGGAAGGTCGACCACAAGGGCAATTGTCCAACGATTCCCGAACGGGACAAGGACACGCACACCGGGGATAATGGATGATTCCAGTTCCGTTGGGACGCTGTAGGTGAATTCTCGGTCGACGGAAACCGGGAGAGCAACGGTGACAAGAGATGGCATGAGGCTGCGCTCTACGTGGGAGAGCCGGGACTGCAGGGGAAGGATCGAAATTTCCTCACCCCTCTTTACCTGCGTCCAGTAATGTAATCTTCAAGGTGATGGATTGTGGAGCGCTGGTCTTCTATAATATGCTTTACCACATCACCGATGGATATCAGTCCAACGAGGAGTGCGTCCTCAACCACCGGTAAATGGCGGATCCTGCGTTCGGTCATGACCATCATGCACTCTTCGACGGACTGATCCGGTGACACCGTGACTACGTCGACGGTCATAATTTCAGGNNCGCCATCACCGGAAGGGCGCCAACGTTCTTTTCGGCCATAAGGGCCAATGCGTCGTACACCGAGGCACTTGGTGTTGTAGACCAAACTGGCCCATCCTTCTGCTTTAGCAACGCCCGGATGCTGGTCATGGCGGGTCTCCTCCTCTGTCATACATGATGCCGAAATGGTCGGCAACAAATCGTCATTTGGGAGAGAGTGCGCCCGGAGGGAGGCATATTCAAAATAGAAGGGATGGCGGGAAAAGTCAAGTGTGAGAACCCTTTGTCGCATTCAGGGTACCTTGATCAGCAATCGCTGAGGAATTTGTTTTATTCTCTTTTCCGTTATATTGTGTTGTACGAGCACAGCCTATCGTGCGTCCACACACACACTAGCATTCACCCGGAGGTTCCATGAAGAAAACCGCATTGCTCGCCTTCGCGCTCGTCGTTGTTATGGCATTTTCCGCCGAGTATCTCAATGCCGGATCGAACAAGAAGCAGGCAACAAGCAAAACCGGCACCGCAGCGTCAACAACAAAAGCAACTGATGCAAAGAAGGATCTTGTTGATCTGAACACGGCTTCGATCGATGACCTGAAAGCGCTTCCTGGCATCGGAGATGTGTACGCCAAGGCGATCGTCGACCACCGTCCATACAAAGGGAAAGACGATCTTGTCAACAAGAAGATCGTCCCGGCAGCTACGTATAAGAAAATTGCCAAGTTGGTGATTGCCAAACAGGCAAAGTAATTGAGTCTTGATTCCCTAGTAACGACCCGGACCGTGTGGTTCGGGTTTTTTTGTTCCTTTGCCCCCTACCTGATTCAAAATCCGCACGCTGAACCACGATATTGTAGCCAATTCCGGAGACTGCGTTCCTTTCTGGCATCCAAGAGTTCAACTCGCTATATTCCACCGACATTCCATAGGAGAACCATCATGTCTCCCACCACCATATTCCTCTCCTTCAAATGCGGTATAACATGTTCCATCCTAACAGTGCTATTTGGTATGATGCTTGCCGGTTGTGCCAACAAGGTAACTCCTCCTGGTACTCCCACGAAGTCGGTCTTCGAGACATATCATGGGATGCAGGTCGAAGATCCATATCGTTGGCTAGCCGATTTCAACGATCCAGCCGTACGCAAGTGGAATGAAGATCAGAATGCCTACAGCCGATCATACTTCGACCATCTGGATATTCTGCCACCTGTGCAGAAACAAGTCAGGGATATTCTCGAGCAGGAAGCCACAGCATATTACAGCGTCGTGTGGCGAGGCCGGCTCTTCGCCATGAAAATGCAGCCACCAAAGAACCAGCCGATGATCGTCGAGTTTCTCGGGGGACCGGATACAACGGGGGAGCGGGTGATCGTCGATCCCAACGTCCTGAACCCATCGGGAACAACGACCATCGATTGGTATGTCCCGTCGCATGACGGTCGGATTGTTGCCGTGTCCTTGTCGGAGAAGGGGAGCGAAGACGGCACGCTCCATCTTTTTGATGGTGAAACAGGAAAGCCACTTGAGGATACTGTGCCGCGCGTTCAATACGCGACCGCCGGTGGGTCCGTTGAATGGAACGCTGCCAATTCAGGATTCTTCTACACGCGATACCCGCAGGGTAACGAGCGTGCAGGCGCTGACATCAACTTCTACCAGCAGATCTATTTCCACAAGCTTGGCACGCCGGCATCTCAAGATGTGTATGTCCTGGGGAAGGAATTTCCGAGAATTGCCGAGATTGCACACTCTTCCTCATCAGACGGGCGCTACATCTTTCCGTCGGTCGCCAATGGCGACGGGGGGGAGTTCGCACATTATCTGCTCAGCCCATCAGGCACATGGAAACAGATTACGCAGTTCTCCGACAAGATCGTCGCAGTCCGATTTGGTATGGACAACCGCCTCTATTTGCTATCGCGTGCGACTTCGCCGATGGGGACAATACTGACTGTTCCTGTGGAGAATCCCTCATTGGTGAAGGCATCCACTGTAGTGCCGGCGGGCATCGGCAGCATCAAAGAGTTCGTGGTGACCGAACACGCTATGTATGTTGTTGACATTGTCGGCGGCCCCTCACGTCTTCGATTGTTTGATGTCAAAGGCAAACCCCTTGCTGCGCCGAATCTCGACAGTGTCGCCAGGATAGGCGCCCTCTGCATTATTGGAGGAGACCGCGTGCTGTTCGGATTGCAGTCGTATCTTAAGCCAATAACCCGCTATGAACACGATCCTTCATGGGCAGAAGCACGAAGGACAAACCTCTCTTCCGTGCGGACGATCGATTTCTCCGATTGCGAGGTGGTCCGTGAGGTTGCCACTTCCAAGGATGGGACGAAAGTTCCTATGAGTATCATCCAGCGGAAGGGAACTACCCGTGACGGATTGAACCCGGTTGTTTTGTATGGTTACGGTGGATATGGCTACAATGAGGAGCCGGCATACGATCCTCTGCTTCGTGTCTGGCTGGACCAGAAGGGAATCTATGTCGTTGCCAATATCCGCGGAGGTGGTGAGTTCGGCGAGGAGTGGCACAAACAGGGTATGCTGACGAAAAAGCAGAACTGCTTCGACGATTTCCTTGCCTGTGCTCATCATTTGATAGACCTGAAGTACACAAGCAGGGAGAAACTTGCGATTGAAGGGGGAAGTAATGGCGGCCTGCTGATGGGTGCGGCGCTTACGCAGGAGCCCGATCTGTTNNGTGAGTTTTGTGGGAATTTACGATATGTTGCAAGTCGAACGATTCCCCAACGGGCAATTTAATGTCACAGAATACGGAAGTGTCAAAGACTCGACGCAGTTTGCAGCGCTCTATGCATACTCCCCGTATCAGCACGTCCGAAAGGGTGTAGCGTATCCTGCGACACTGCTACTCACAGGTGACAACGATGGTCGAGTCGATCCTGCGAACTCCCGGAAAATGATCGCAATCCTTCAGGCTGCAACGAGTTCCGACCGGCCGNNCCTACAACTGGTGTAGGCCGACTCCGCCAATCCGCCAAACCGCCAAAAGGCATGGCGGTTATGTAGGCGTGGCGGATAATGTGTGAACATTGCGGGTTCCCGACAGATTGACGGTTTCGAAAGGCGGCGGACAAGTCTCTTGAGTCGGCTGAAGGCAGATCCAGAGTCGGTTCTAGATCAGGACGGGACTGGAGTCCCGTCCTACAACTACTGTAGGTCGACTCTGCCAATAAGACTGGCAGACAGGTCCGCCAATCCGCCAAAATGCGTGGCGGATAAAATGTAAGCANNGCACGCCGCCTTGCGTAACCTGTCTTACAACATTCATCCTGCAACTTCTTCTTGACTCCTGTTGTTGCTTGGGTTACCCGCGTTTTCCGACGAGGACCTCGGTTCCATGATTCCGCAAAGAGGGAGGGATCGAAAGGTGTCTGGAGAAGGGGGGATCATATACCCATGGAGGATGTCATGTATATCGTCCGCGATTTGTTCCGTTGCAAGCCCGGAAAGGCGGGTGAAGTTGCCCAAAAGTTCAAGGCGGCATTTGCTGCCGACCAGGGAAACGGTGGGATGAGAAATCCCNNGCCAAGTATGAGAAGGAAATCGAGGAGTACCGTTCGCGTGCAGGAATGCAGGAATCCCTGAAAGGGTACATGGAGCTCGTTGAAGGAGGACAGAGGGAAATCTATCGGGTCCTCTGAAGCGGTCGTGACAGTCGCGAGCTTGGAACGTCGAGGTGTTGAATTTCGATGGCAGGATCTTCCGATGACCCTGAACTCAATTCACCCTGGAGAAGGAGAGATCCGAATCCGTGCGATCCCACATCAAACAGATTGGGATTTCTCCTATCCCTTCAGGACAAAAATCGGCGAGACTGTCCTCAGGCCTTCCAGAGAAGCAGCAAGCCCGCGCAAATCACGGCAAGTCCAGCCACCTTCTGTATTGACACACTCTCGTGAAAAAGATAGACCGAGAGGACGGCGATGAGAATCGTGCTTGATGCTGCAAAAATTGCATATGCCGTCCCCAACCCGATCGTTTCCAACGACTTAATGTAGCACCCCGTATTCGCCAGCCCAATCAAGAGTCCGGCGCCAAGCAAGACGATCTTGCGTTGAGAGAATTCTTCGATGGTAAAAGCCGATTTGAAGAATCCGTTGGCTATGACGTTAAAAAAGACAGAAAGAGCCAAATACAAAGAGTCCATGACGCATTGCTCCATGTGATAGGGGGGGGAACTGTTGTGGTGCCTGATGGCCTCATGCGGAATGTCTGGACAACCTACAGCGACTACGCAATGCTCATGGAAGAACTTACGGTGAATTCCCTTGGTGTGCAAGAGCAAGAATCGGGTTGATCGCAACGGTGGAGCCTCCTACCTTCAGAGTAGACAATGAAAGGGACTTCATGGGTCACACGACACTTCAACGACAATCGCGCGATTATGAATGCGTGGCAGGGGCACTTGCCTATCTCGAAAGACATCACCATGAACATCCATCATTGGCGGATGCGGCGAAAGCTGCAGGAATGGGGGAGTTCCATTTCCAGAAACTCTTCACCCGATGGGCTGGAATTTCGCCCAAGCGGTTTCTTCAGTATCTCACCCTCGCGCATGTCAAGGAAGTCATGATCAGTACTTCTGATCCACTGGGAGCGGCCATGGAGGCAGGTGTTTCAAGCATGGGCCGACTTCATGACCTCTTCGTGAATCTTGATGCGGTAACTCCTGCGCAATACAGGGACTTGGGGAGAGGTCTGCAGATTACCTACGGGTTGCATCCTTCTCCCTTCGGAACGTGCCTTCTTGCGGTTTCTGATCGTGGCATCACAAATCTCTTCTTCTCTGAGAATGGCAAGACAAGAGGTCTCATTGAGGATTTACGAAATGAGTGGGAGCTTAGCCGGATTTTTCGTGACGATAGCCGAACCGCAAAGTATGTGCAGAAGATCTTCAGCCCCGCACCCATGCGCCAGCCCCTCTCACTATTCGTCAAAGGGACGAACTTTCAGATCAAAGTGTGGGAAGCTCTGCTGAGAACCCCCTCCGGAGTTCCCATGAGTTACGGGGCTCTGGCGGGTCGGGTCGGGAAATCGCGCGCTGTGCGTGCCGTGGCTTCGGCCGTGGCAGCAAATCCGGTGTCTTATGTCATCCCATGTCACCGCGTAATCCGGAATATGGGAGTGGTTGGGGAATACCGTTGGGGTGTTACACGAAAACGGGCAATGGTAGGTTGGGAGATGGCGAAAAAAGATTCAAGCGGATGAATGGCTCACACGACAGGTTACGACGATACCTGTGCTGTCAAATGAAGGGATTCTTGACTACCCCGTCTATCTGTTTTCCGGTTGTTTCCGGGCGGTTCCAACCGTTCCACTCTTGGCTCAAAGATAATCTCGGTATCCTTCGGCCCCTTTTTCCCAAAGACCCGTGAGCGAGTTGAACAGCCGGGTCATCCACCGGTCGTCGTTTGCAGCATCCGGGCCGACAAACCCGCATCCATGTTGAAGTGTCTGCATTCGGAACCGAAGTTGCTCCTTGTGCACTTCCGTCCATTCGGCCGGCGTGGTGTCGATCGATAGGGGAGTGACGTGGACCTCACCTTTGGTGTCGACCCATACGATATGGCTGAAGTCATCATCGTTGCAACCGGCAATCATCTCCTTGAGTTGATCAACCGTTGCATGTTGTGACAGATTCATACAGAAAGCTCCTGAGCACGCTTCGAAAATTTCCCAAATAATGAACCACCGAAAAGGAACACCGCACCTGTCGCTTCAGACTTTGTCGCTCCACGAGCGGAATGCGGAAAGTTCATTGCCAAAGCTTTAGCATAAATATAAAGCTACAGAATACCCTCACGAATATCAAGCGAAAACGCTTATTTTCCTGACAAATTGACTCATTTCCATGCATGACCAGCACTCATCATCTCGTATCACTTCGGAGAAGTTTGCTCGGTGATTTTCCCGTTATCCGATTCTACAAGCACGGCAAAGTTTGTGTCTTCCCAATGCTGAGCTTCCGTCCAGAAGAAGGTAAAGGCGATTGTTGTTCCCGGCTTCATTGTGTTTGATGGGAGATCGGCAATCCAGACGCCGACTCCTGTATCCCGCGTGCTCGCATCGTTCGAGGTCTCCCACTTATCGATCGACCAGTGCACAATCGATGGTGCAAGGACCTCGATGCGCAGGTTTTTTCCCGTGATGACATGCCACGACTTCTGATTGAATCGCCACACGACAAACGGCGACGGAGAAGAACTGTTCTGGTATCGTTGCACCACGAGCGGTGGAGTATCAAAGACCTGTCCGTNNGCAGAGAGCGGCGCAGCTTGACATATTCAGCGTGTGCCCAAACAAGCGGCATGGCAGAGCCGGAAGGTTGGCCGAAGAAGAGCTCCCGCTCAGGTATGTCCGCGCGATCCCAAATTTGCTCAGGAAGCAATCCTCCGTCGTTGGCAAAACTCTCAAACGAAAAAAGAAGTGCGAGGGACAAATCTCTCCTGCCGCGTGCAAGCTCGAAATGCGCACGCTCACCCGTCAACAGCGGCCACGCACATCCGATGCCGCAGCCATTGAATGGTGACCCGTCCTCACCTTCACCGTATCCATCATTATTATAGCGATGCCAGGCACTTCCGTTGGGTGTTTCAACCCTGAGGAGGGCATCGATGACCTTGACGGTGTTGCGTATCTTTGGGTCCTTTACGCTGCGTAAGCCGAACCGAACAAGGGCCAGCGCATCCGGACTGACGATACTATCTGCGGCTCCGCCATCGCTGGACGGGGGCCTGTTCTTGATGGATACGAATCCATGCATGGGAGAGGAGGCGTCTGATTCGTCGGCGGGTGCCACGCGTACGTAGTATCCCTCCACGCCAATGCGCTGTGCGAGTTCACTCCCCTGTACATACATCCAGCGTTCAATCGAGTCATTCCAATTATCTGCAGTCTCCCTCAGGTAGACGGCTGCGCTGCTTTCGCCCATGATATCAAAGAACTCCGCGGCCGCCAGTAAGGCGGCGATCTCCACTGCTACGGTAAAAGGAGAATATCCGGGGTCCTCCTCCCAGCGATCCTGTTGAGTAACCGGTCCGTGGCACACAAGAAATCCTGCCGCGCGGCGAATCATCGGCCAGAGATGATGAAGCTCCACATCATTGAGGATTCCCTCGCGCCGTGCCATGTCCACAAGGAGGATCGGCAACGCGGTTTCATCCATCTGGATACCCGACCAGTACAATGATCCATCGATCCACATATTCTGCGACCAATGGCCGTCTGCCTCCTGTGTGGTATGTAAATAGTGAAGGATCTGAAGTGTCTCACTGGTTGCACCGGCGGCAAGTAACGCTCCTCCTGCTTCAACAAGATCTCTGGGCCATACCAGATGATACCCTCCAAGATCATCATCCCCCTTCGCGAATCCCCAGGGGATCGAGAGACTGGCAATACTGGCCCCTGGAAAATTGGGCGCCATGTGAGTTCTGAGGATTGCCGCGCTTGTCCGATACAGGTCCCGCTCGTCGGGCAGCACTTTTTCCATGGGCATAACGGAGTTCTGCCATGTCTGCCATTCGCGGACATATTCCTCCCGCGCGGACTCAAAACTTGCCTGCAAACTCGCCAAAGCCCTGTGCCCCGCTTCCGCCGCATCGCTCCCAAATCCGAGCGAGAGGACAAAACACCCCTTTCCCGCATCGAGGTCGATTTCTCCCAGCAACGCCACATTGCCGTTTTCCGCCCGGGTGTACTCTTTCGTCAGCCGACGGTTCTCTTTGAGATCATTCCAGCTATCCGAGGGACCAACATAGCCGACAGACTGGTGGATCCAGGGGACAGAACAAGCAAGGGCAATCGCCGTATCATTGCGCTGCGCAAACAACATCGGAGTTCCCTTGTAATCTCCAACCCAGGCAGTGTTATCGTTTCCTCTATTGTTGAGATGCGGTGCAAGAAGAACAAAGAGTTTGTATGTGGAGGCGACTCCCTGAAGAGGGGTAAAACATACACGCTGTAAGAGTACGTCTCGATGAGGATCAGCCAGGATGTCCTTCTCTATTTGATATCGTCCCTGCTGGCACGTATTCGAAACATGAAACGCGGGGATCCCATCGGCAACCGTCTTCACCATTGACGTTGCGTTTCGTTTCTCTTCAGAAAAGAAATCCGATCCGTTCGTAACGATGAACCCAAGGTCCCTTACGCAAGCATGATCCACGCGCGGATAATAAATCTCGTTGAGGATCCCATGGCTTAGCGTGAACCATACCCGGCTGTTAAGTCCGAGTGACGTTCCGATCCCGCTTTTCGCGCTTGATGTCCACTTGGGCGGGATTCCGGGACTTCCAGGGGCATCATTCTCGACCGTTGCCACTCTGTCCTCACTATTGTTCCAGTTCAAATTCTGACGGGTTCGCCGGACCGGAAAACCTCTGAATACTATGAACAAGAAAACCACGGGGAAAAGCAAACGATTCCAATATATGCGCAGGAGGAAACAAAAATGTCAGAATCCACTGAGGAGTATGGATTCTGACACTCAAGTATCGCATGAACCAAGGTTACGAAACAACCTTGGCGTCTGTTTTCGGCGGGTTGCTGCGATGGCAGCCCCATTCGGCAGCAAACTTTTCACGCTCCTCCGGCGTCATGGTGGAAAGTCGGCTGTCGAGCAGATTACGGAGCCGCTCATGCTTCCAGCCGCGGAAGTGGTGCATTGGGCTCCACCCGCGAAGGAGCAGGTGAGAAAGAATAAGTAAGCCCATCGCCTGAAAGAATGAGATAGTTCGCAGCCCAAACAGATCGGGCATCAGTCCATTCCACAGTAACATGACAACGGTGCTCACAACAATCACAGCGGCAATTGCTATGAGAATCGCAAAGCCGACGCGGTCCATTTTTCCTTTTTTCATGGGTTCTCCTATTCGCTGATAATGTCTTGGAAGTGATCGCGCAGACGTGTACGAAGAAAGAGGATGGCATAGCGCTTCCTCGACAGCAGGGTGTTTACCGATTCCCCTGTCAATGTCGCGATCTCCTTGAATCGCATCCCCTGGATTTCGTGCATGATGAATACCTCGCGCTGCGGTTCGGGCAGTTCCTCCAATGCGTCCTCCAGCTCCGCTCTGAACAGGGAATGCGCGAGAAGGGTCTCCGGGTTATCCGCCGGGTCGAAGAGCATGTACTCCTGATCCACGCTGCCGGAAACGTCGGACTCCTGCGCGAGCGCGACAGTTCCTTTCTGCGTTCGGTACCAATCGATGACCCTGTTCCGGGCCACATGGAACAACCAGGAAGTAAGCTGCTCAATGGGAGCAGTCACGCTGTAGCTCGAAAGCAGACGATAAAAAACATCCTGAAGAATGTCTTCGGCATCCTCATCAGTGCTCACACGCCGCCGGATGAATGCCAGCAGGCGTGAACGCTCCCGTTTCATTGTTTCTTCGAGGCGCCTTGAAGCACTGATGATATCATTGGTAAGTGAGATTGAAGTCTCCATCATTCAGTGAGACGAACAGAGAGTCACAATATTGTGCCGCCGAAACAGATAAATATCCCCGCGTTGCAAACCACATGTTTCCGTTGCTCTTGTCATGGCTGAAATACGGGCTTGTCCAGGCTGACCAAAAGTGGCTGATTGCATGAAACATACGATGTGGGAAACTGAAAAAAAACAAAGGGAATGACCCGTCTGCTCCGTTTTCCAATTACTATCGGTCAAGGCGTCAGAACATCGGGCATTTTCCATTGGATATTCGTATTCTTGAGTATCTCCTCTCACACTTTGAAAGACCGTCCATGCAGATCGGTATTGTCGGGCTTCCCTTTTCGGGCAAATCAACCCTTTTCCAGGCTGCAACAAAAACCCATCTTGACCCTTTAGCGCTGGGCCGGGCCGAAGCGCATCAGGCCATTGTGAAGGTGCCTGATTCCCGATAGGATACATTGGCGGGAATCTTCTCGCCTCCGCGAACAGTCTATGCTACCATAGAGTTTGTCGACGTCATAGGATTGAAAAAAGGGGAATCCGGCTCCACGCAGTTCACCAACAATTTCCTGGCGAGTGTCAAGAACAACGATGCGTTGGTCCAGGTCGTCAGACTCTTCGCAGACGATGCAGTGCCACATCCTGATGGGTCTATTAATGCAGCGCGCGACATCACGACGTTTGAGACGGAGTTTCTTCTTTCTGACCTCTCGGTGATTGAGACTCGCATTGAAAAAATAAAGAGGCAGATTCAAAAACTCGGTGATGAGCAGGCAAAGAAGGAACTGCCGCTGCTTGAGCGATGTCATCGACTTCTGGAAAGCGAGAAACCCCTGCGTGACGAGGAATTCTCGCCGGAGGAGGCAAAGCATCTCAAGACCTATCAGCTGCTTTCTCTCAAGCCAATGCTCATCGCCCTGAACTGTGATGAGTCACAGGTTGCCTCCGCAGAAACCGAAATCCGACAAGTCGTGGCAACAAAAGAAGGAAAGCGGACAAAGGTCTTGGCGTTCTTTGGCAAGATCGATCTGGAGATGTCGGAACTCCCCTCGGAAGAGGCAAGAGCGTTCATGCAGGAGTATGGCATCAAGGAACCCGCTCTTGACACACTTATCCGCGAAGCATATGCCTTGCTCGGACTTCAGTCATTTCTCACCGCCGGTGAGGACGAATGCAGAGCGTGGACCATTCGCAAAGGGATGAACGCTCAGGAAGCAGCCGGAGTCATCCACTCGGATTTCTTCGCGAAGTTCATCCGCGCCGAAGTTGTGCACTTTGGTGATTTCATGGCGCATGGAGAGTCGTTTTCCAAGGCTCGTGAGGCTGGCGTTTGGAGGCTGGAAGGGAAAGAATATGTCGTGAAAGATGGGGATATTCTGTCAATTAGGCACAGTTAAACTGCCAGTCCTGGAGATATGTCTGCAATCACAACTACTCTTGAAAAAGTAATTTTATTAGAGTATCGTTACCACCGACGGGACTGAGAATGTCATGTCCCGTTGCTACTTGTCGTGATCCTCAAAAGACTTTTCCCGGTCATTTATAGTTAGTCCTACCGTTCCTTTCAATACCTCTTATCCGAATCACAATCAGCACTCAGTGAAAGGATCTTCCCATGCCATTGAGTCGGCTTCGATTTGCAGTAGTTGCATTCCTGATTCTCCTGAGTTCGAACGCAGTTGCGCAGCAGCCTGCACCACCCGACATGAAGTGGGGTGAGGTTTCCTTGGAGGATCTGAAAATGACTCAATGCGCATCAGACACCAATGCACAGGCTATGGTTCTCTTTGATTGTGGTAAATCGAACGTAGACAGAGATTTCAATCTTGCCTTTCATCGACATCAGCGGGTGAAGATCTTCAAACAATCCGCATTCGACGAGTGGGGAACATACACGATCCGGTTCTATTGCAAGAACAAGGAACAGCGGGTGAAGGATATTGAAGCTGTGACCTATGTCCTCGGGCCTGACGAATCGATTCAGCAGACCACGATGGATGAAAATGCGATTTTCTTTGAAGACCTGGACAAAGAATATGGAATGTGCAGATTCACACTACCGGGGCTAAAGCCTGGATGCGTGATTGAATTTAGGTATTCGATCATTTCAAAGAGTCTCTGGGACATTCGAGACTGGTATTTTCAGGAGATCGTTCCAATTCGGTGGACCGAATACACGGTCACGGTTCCGAGGGAGTACGTGTATTCCGGAATAAAAACCGGCTACGAACAGTTTTGCATCGATACGCTTGAGGAGACGAGGGTTCGAATTGGCNNATTCTGGGCAAGGATGTGGTTGACTGTGCGCGATACAGATGGGCCATGAAGGATGTTCCCGCATTTCATGACGAGCCCTTCATGACTGCCAGAAAGGACTACTTGCAGCGTGTCGAACTCCAGCTTGCCGAATACCAATCGTACACCGGGAAGATCACGAAGGTTCTTGAAACATGGGAACAGGTCGTCTCGGACTTCGTGAAAGACAAGACGGTGGGAAGGTCGTTCAATGTGACCGGTGATGTACGTAAGGCGACTGACCCGTTGATTGCCGGACTCTTAACACCAGAAGACAAACTTGCTGCAATCTATGACTACGTCAGGAAAGGGATAACATGGTCGGGCGAGAACCGGTTCTGGGCTGAAAAGGACGTTGATGATGTGCTGGAGTCGAAAAAGGGGACGAGTGCGGAAATCGAATATCTTCTCATGTCGATGCTGAAACACGCAGGTTTCGAAGTTTTTCCGATAATCATAAGTACTAGGGATCATGGCAAAATCCAGGTCGCTTATCCGGTCGTAAACCAGTTTGATTATGTCCTTGCCGCCGTGCAGGTGGGAGACACGAAATACCTCCTGGATGCGACGGATCCGTTGCGTCCTCTCACCATGCTTCCGTTGAAAGCGCTGAATACACGCGGGCTTATCATTTGCGAGGGTCCAGTGCAGTGGATAAACATCACAACAGGGGAGTATTATGAGGAACAGTCTTTTGCCAATGTGGCGTTGGAAGCGAGTGGAGATATGAGCGGCTTATTGAAGGTCATCGATCGCGAGTATGCCGCTCTTGATCACCGGCGGCAAATTAAAGATGGCAATGAAGCCGACATTCTGAAGAAGATTGTCGACGCTGATCGGTCCTCACTCTCGTTGGATTCCGTTCGATGCGAAGGCACTGACAGCACGGANNTGGCCCACATTTCGTCTTCATCTTATGCGCAAGTGGCGGGAGATCTCATTTATGTCAATCCGCACATGATTGGGAGGATGTTTGATAATCCATTGAAGACGCCGACCAGGAAGTTCGCGGTTGACATGATGTATCCGAGGCGTTTCGTGACTTCCGTGAGCATTACGATTCCTGAGAACTTCGAAATCAAGGAAATGCCGTCAGGCCGGGCGGCGAAACTCGGAAAGGAAGCCGTTTGCCAAGAAGAATTCATGGTCAATAATCGGACCATCACGGTGAATTCCTCCATCAAGATTTCTGCTTCCGAATACCCGTCAGGCAGTTATTCAAAACTCAGGGATTTCTATCAAAAGTGGGTGACGATGGGGAGCCAGCAGATCGTCTTGCAGCGTAAGACGTCCACATCGATGTCCTCGAAAAAGAAATAGTGATTGCATGCGCTCAATGAGCGATTTCGGGGACGATGGCGATGAGGGAAATTGTCCGAAAGATTTGCAAGGATGGGAATCAATAGGTCGTGCTTGGTCCCCATTGAGGCCGGTCAAATAGTGATTAAGATGTGGCCAGCAACAGCGAAAGACTCAAGACAATGGCCGTAATGAAAACACGATGGATCGTGGTTCTCACCTGCATCTCATTGCCGGCGTTTGTGCCGTTTCGCGTGGCATACTCGGCAGATGAGCCGACCGAACGATCCTATGCAGTGAATCTGATCAATGAGAATCTTCGAAAAGATGCTCACGCCGTTGTGCGCGACGACATCACGATCATCGATATCAGAGATCGCCGGAATGGCACGATCAAGAGGAAGCGAGCGGTAACGATCTTCGATAGCAAAGGGAGGGAATACGGCCAATTCGGGGAGTCATATGACAAATTTTGGAAGCTCTGGGACCTGGACGGTGTGATTCTCGATCAGGACGGGAATGAAATCCGCACTTTGAAGAAGGACGATACGCACGACTTTTCTGGTGGTAGTTCTTATTCACTTTATGAAGACTGGAGAGTACGAACGGCGGAACTCTTGTATGATCATTATCCCTACACAGTTGTGTTCACTTCGGAAATCGTTCTCAACGGGATTCTTGGCTGGCCTAGCTGGATTGGCCAGGATGATGAAACAGCTCTCGAATACTCGCGATATGAAGTCACCCTCCCCGAGGGGGAAAAGCTGAGGTATTGGACAAACTCTGACACTGTTCAGCCTCAAGTAACGCAAAAAGATGGCCGCCCGACGTATGTGTGGGAAGCAAGGAACCTCAAAAAACTCACGGATGCGGAACAGCAGGAGGAGCTCGACAAGAGT
>PMNP01000026.1 GCA_003161755.1 Ignavibacteriota bacterium
TCGCCTTCCACCATGACGATGGAGTCCTGGGTTCCCGCCACGGAAATGTCAACGTCGCTTTTCTGCAATTCGGTGAATGTCGGATTGATGATCCATTTGCCGTCGACTCTTCCGACGCGGACTTCGGCCGTTGGACCTTCGAACGGGATATCGGAGATCATCAGCGCCGCAGATGCAGCCACTGCACCAAGCACATCACCATCATGTTCCTGGTCGGAGGAGTACACGGTCACGATGATTTGTTNNCTGTAATCCACAGAGAGGGGAAAATAGTCGAGCCCTTCCTTCAGCTCCTTACTTGCCACGACGGTGGCCAATACCATCGTCTCACCATACCGCGCCATCACCGCCCCGTCTGCCTGTTTGGCGAAACGTCCGGTTTCAAGGGAAAATGTTTTCCCCCCGATTTCAATCTCTTGAGTGACTTTCATCGTGTGTGCTAACATCCTCTGATGTGATTTTATTTCCTGATTTGCAGATCGGCGATAATCTTGCGATACCGATCCACGTTCTTTTCCTGCAGATAATCCAGCAGCCGCCGGCGTTTGCCCACCATTTTCAGAAGGCCGACGCGCGAGTGGTGATCTTTCGAAAACTTCTCAAAATGCGGAGCCAGGTCGTTGATCCTCGCCGTTAACACCGCGATCTGCACTTCCGGCAGCCCGGTGTCTTTGTCCGTCTTGCCGAATTTCTTCACGATCTCCGACTTTTCTTCCTTCGTTATTGCCATTGCGCTACTCCTTTGTCACTGGAGAATTATGATGATTGTTGTTCCAACTGCGTAATCACACGAAGCGAAGCTTCCCGGTCCCGGCCAAGTTGCTGCACCAGGTCCTGCAATGAAGGAAACCGCCGCTCTTCCCGAAGGTGAGCCATTATTCGGACAATCATCTCCTGTCCGTAAAGGTCGCCCTGAAAATCAAAAAGATGCACTTCGCGGGTTTCTTTCACACCTTCCGACACTGTCGGCCGAACCCCGATATTCATCATCCCATAGCGCCGAAGGCTGCCGCATTCCGCTGCAACGACGTACACCCCTCTTCCCGGGAGCATCTTGTCGGCCGCCAGCGGCTCAAGATTCGCCGTTGGAAATCCGATGCCCGCTCCTCGCCGATCGCCTTCGATCACTTTTCCCGCAAACATGTATTCGTACCCCAACTGGCGGTTGGCCAGCGCAACATCGCCGGACTCGAGTGCCGCTCTGATCGACGAGCTGCTGACGGTCACTCCATCCAACGTAAACGCGGGAATCCTCTCAATTGAAAATCCAAGCACCGCACCCTGCCGGACAAGTTCCGTAACTCCCCCTTCTCTCCCCTTCCCGAAGTGATGATCGTGGCCGACCACGATATGATGGAGACCCACACCATCCACAAGTACCAACTTGATAAACTCTTCGGCGCTCAGTAGTGAAAACTTCCGTGTGAAAGGAAGTACTACCATCACATCGATCCCCGCTGTCCGCAGGAGTAGTTCTCTCTCCTGAATTGTCGTCAGGATTCTTATCGGTGTTCCCCCCGCCGGTTGGAGCACGCTTTTCGGATGGGGGTTGAAGGTGATCACCACGCTCCTTCCCCCGCTTGAACCGGCGAGTTCTGCTGTCCGCCGAAGAATCTGCTGGTGGCCCCGGTGGACGCCGTCGAAGGTGCCGACGGTGACAACCGATCGGGAATCTCGGGATATCTCTGCAAGGGAGCGGGCGACGATCATACAGGCTGCGCGACCGCCTCGCGCGCAAAACGGATGAGATCATCCATGCACGCGGCATCGGCAACCAGATACTTGCCGATCCTTGTACGCCGGAGGCTCGTCACGTATGCCCCGCAACCCAGCGTCTGTCCAATGTCGTGNNTGTATGTTCCTTTTGAACAGACAACCCTTATTTTCACCTCTGGAACGGCAATTTCCAGGGGAGTAATTTCTTTGACCGTGACATCGCGCAGCGGACGGTCGATTGTTTTCCCGCGTTGCGCATACTCGTAGAGACGGCGTCCCTTCACCTTGGCGGCAGACCACATCGGCGGCAACTGCTGCTGGATGCCAACATACTCAGCCAGAACCCGCCGAACATCAGCTTCGTGGATGCCATCCGTGGGCTTCTGTTGTTCCACGGGAGTTTCGGCATCAAAACTTCTNNAAACTTGCAGTACATGCTCCCAGCATCATTGCCGCTTCATATTCCTTCTCTTCCGCCATGTACCCCGAGATTTCCTTCGTCATCTTTCCCGTGCAGACAATCAAGAGTCCGGTCGCCAGCGGGTCCAGCGTCCCGGCATGGCCCACCTTTGGAACCCGGAACAGCCGGCGAATCTTGTTCACGACATCGAACGACGTCCATCCTGCAGGCTTGTCGACCAGGAGGACATCCCCTTCGGCAAGGTGAAGTTCACGACGAAGCGTTGCCGGAAGTGGGATTTCGTTCATCATCGATCTTCTTTAAGAGCGTATTGATTCGCTCGACACGGTCCAGCGTATCGTCGCGGTACAACTCCAGCACTGGCATAAACCGCAGCCTGATTCTTCCCGCCAGGAGACTTCTGATCTGAGGCTTTTCCCCTTCAAGGATCGCCATGGTCCGTTGACGAATCTCATCGGAACCGAAGATGCTAAAATAGATCTTTGCAATCCGCAAGTCGGCGGTCACCCTCACATCTGTGACCGTAATGAACCCCAGCGAGGGATCGTTGTATTCCCGCTGCA
>PMNP01000217.1 GCA_003161755.1 Ignavibacteriota bacterium
GCGGTGCTATCCAATACCACAAAGCCAGTCCCCATGCCACCCGAGTTCGTGGGAGGGGTTTCCTGGGCGGCGTTGGCACTGAGGGTGAGTACCGGAGCCTCTTCCGCATAGAGCTGCCCGCGGATTTCTCCTCCCGGATACTTCATGCTGTGGATGTTTGTATAGATATTTCCTTTGAGCAGTTCCGCCACCAGGCTATCCGGGATATTGCTCCAGACACCTGAAGCCGTATTGCCGATAAAGTTGATTGGCATTACAACAGACCCTTTGACACCTGGGGGAGCAGAATGGAAATGCGAGGCAGTAAACGGACTGTCGAGCTGAGCATACGTAAATTGATATGTAAGCGATGAGGCGTCACGATTGAGAATCGCCCAGCCTGTCGCTGTTGCGTTCGAAACATTGGGGGGTGTTTCCTGCGATCCATCGAGCGCAATGGTGAACCGCTGTCCCGTAACAGATTCGAGTTGTCCGCGGATTTCCCCGCTCGGGTGATTAGAGGAATGCACATTGACATACAACAAGCCTCTTGCCGCCTGCCCATACAAGCTGTCAGGAAATCCTGCCCATACGCCATCAGTGGTGCTGTCGGTAAATGCCACCTCGTTGACCACCAAGCCGGGCACTCCGGGTGCCCCGAGATGGAAATGTGAGGCTGTCAGCGCGCTCGATAGTCCGGCAATCGTAACGCGATACTTCAACGTATTGGCGCTATCGAAGTATGCAAACCCTGTTCCGGTGGATGGACTGGAATTGGGCGTCGTTTCCTGAGACGCATCCAGACTCAACGTGAATCCCATGCCTGAAGTCTGTACCAATTGTCCGCGTATTTCGCCTCCGGGATACTTTTGGCTGTGGACATTCACATACACATTGCCCTTGAAGAGATTCGAAAGGATGCTGTCGGGAAAGGCCGTCCAGCTTCCGTCTACAGTGTTGCCGTCGAACGTAAGGGGATTAACCACGAGACCGGGCACACCTGGCGGAGCCACATGGAAATGGGCCCCTGTATAGGTCGACTCGAGTTGAGCATACGTCACGCGGTAGGTCAGTGTCGTCATGTCGGCACTAAGGAGAACCCAGGCAGTGCCCGTGGCATGGGAAGGATTCGGCGGTGTTTCCTGTGAACCGCTCAGTGATGCAGTAAAGAGTATTTGCGATGAACTGCTCGCTGCGCAAAACAGGATCATCATTGTGGAGAGAACGGACGTGAGTAACAGTTTGCTCTTCATGGCTCCTCTGCACGCAAGTGATGGATGATGGTGTTGGGACGCGGGGCGTCCACAGCAATTCACGACGTTGTGGAATGAAGAACCAGGAGGAATCGGGGCTTAGGCTCTTGAGGCGGATGCGCCGTTTCTCACCGCCAGGCAATTGATGAACAATCGACACAAGGCATAAGGTTGCAAGCGTTCTTCTGGAATTACCCAGAGAGCAAAAAAGAGTGGTGACACAACTGTCAAATGACCATTTGAACCGGTGAGAAAAGTTAAACAGCGCAGACGTTCTGGGGACGAACGCATACCTCAAGAAATAATAGAATAACTGTCAATCTCCGAAATGCCGCTAGTGATTTTCGAGTGGACTGCAGAATCGGCCAAAACACATAAAGTTGTGACGTTTTTCAAGTTCCACTTGCAGCACCCGACTTTCTTCTTCATCAATGAAGAGGCCAGGGAATGAAAGAATGGAGCGACAGAGGATTGACTGTTCCTGCGGAAAATCGTATACTTTAGCCAAATTTGGTCAGAGAGCGAAGTTCTTCATCAAAAAGCGATACTCGAATGCTAGCGCTTGCCGACGAAACGACATACACCATTGGAGAGGCGGCGGACATTCTTGGGATTTCCAAACCGACGTTGAGGGTTTATGAAAATCATGGACTGGTAATCCCTCAGCGAAGAAAGTCGGGACACAGGCGATACGCGATGAGCGAATTGGACCGCATTCGTCGGATTCGGTTGATTGTCCATGCTCGCCGATTCACCATTGAGACGTTGCGGGACTTTTTTGCCGACGTTTCTCACCTAAGACCTCGNNTTGCTGGATGCATCCTTCACATACCGCAGGAGACCGAAGTTCCCGTTGTCGTCTCTGCGACATTTACACGGAAGCCATGTACGAGATGGAGCATGGATAACGGTCAGAGAAAACGGGAATTTTCGTCGTTGCTGTCAAAGTGCCGCGGCTGTACTCCTGCGAAGAAGACAACCAGGTAGTTCCGAAATACTCTTTCGTCTGAACCTTCTGGACCGCAATCCATGAGCCTCACAGTAATCCTCATTCTTGGCATCGCAATGCTGGTCCTCGGTCGCAAGTTGTTTTGGCTTTTTGTTGGCGTTGCAGGATTTGCGCTCGGAATGTACTTTTCACAGTTGGTGTTTCCTGACTTGACGGAAAACGGTGCATTGGTTGCGGGTCTTCTTTGCGGGGCGGTGGGCGTGGTGCTTGCGTTCTTCCTGCAACGGATTGCCCTTGCGGTTGCCGGTTTTCTGTCGGGCGGTCTCTTTGTCATGAACCTCATGCGCTCAACGATGGAGCTTTCGACGGCAATGTCGAGCGTACTCTTCATCGTCGGCGGGATCGCAGGCGCGATATTTGTCAGTTTCGTGTTTGACTGGGCGTTAGTGATCCTCTCATCGTTGGTCGGAGCGGCACTAGTCACTCAGGCAATTCATCTGCAGGACATGCCCCTCCTTATGATTGGCATTGCCCTGGTTGGCATCCTCATCCAGGCGCAGTTCATGAAGAAGCCCACGAAGAACGATGTTGAAGCGTAGGGAAGATCCCGATTGATTCCCGGCCGGAAATTCGCGTAATTTCCTTGTTCTCACTTATCACCGCGAGATTCTTGACCAATGCACATTGAGTTTCAGGGTGCCGCCGGCACTGTCACTGGTTCCATGCACGTCCTCCATGTCGGCGCGCAAACTGTTCTTCTTGATTGCGGACTCTACCAAGGACGTCGGGAGGAATCGTGGCGGGTCAACAGCACGTTTCCTTTCATCCCTTCGGCGATTGATGCAGTTGTTCTCTCCCATGCCCATATCGATCACAGTGGAAACCTTCCGGGGCTTGTGCGTCAGGGTTTTCGCGGACCCATCTATTGTACCAAGGCTACTCAGGATCTTCTGAATGTCATGTTGAAGGACAGTGCCTTCATCCAGGAGCGTGACGCCGAGTTCGTCAACAGGAAGCACCGCCGAAAAGATCTCCTTCCCGTCGCCCCCTTGTACACACAAGAAGNNTTCCACTGATTCGGGGTGTTGAGTACAGCACTGAGTTTGATGTGGGTGAGGGAATCCGCTGTCGCTACGAAGACGCGGGTCATATCCTCGGGTCGGCGAGCTTGATGCTCTCACTAAAGGAGAACGGTACAGCCGTTCGACTTGCGTTCACCGGCGACCGGGGCAGACGCGGGCTGCCAATCCTTCGCGACCCGGTCTTTATCGGCAGTGACGCCGACTATTTGATTAGCGAAAGCACTTATGGCGGCCGGGTCCATGCGCCGGTGGAGCAAATGGAAACCCAGCTGCTTGAGCCTCTGCTTCGGGCAGCCGAACGCCGCGGGAAAGTCATCATTCCCGGTTTTGCCGTCGGACGCACTCAGGAGATTGTCTATACTCTCCACAACCTCAGTGTCGCGGGGAGGCTTCCCTACCTCCCCGTGTTTGTCGACAGCCCGCTCTCGGTGAATGTCACCGACGTATTTCGTCGCCATCCAGAATGTTTCGATGAGGAAACCCGGACCATTCTCAATGCGACAACCAACAACGACCCTTTCGGGTTCGACCTTCTTACGTATATCAGGGATGTGGAACATTCAAAGGAACTGAATGACCGTCCCGGTCCGTTCGTTGTGATCGCCGCTTCCGGCATGGCAGACAACGGACGCGTTGTTCATCATTTGGCCAACAGCATTGAAGACCCGCGGAACATGGTGATCATCGCCGGGTATCAGGCCGAGAACACTCTGGGAAAGAAACTCGTCATGCATCAACCCATCGTCAACGTCTTTGGGGAACCGCATGAGCTCAAGGCCGAGGTTGTCGTACTTAACTCGTTCAGCGGTCACGCAGATCATAATGAATTGCTTGGCTATATCGAACAATTCGATCGGCAGCGCATGCGCAAGATCTTCATCGTTCATGGTGATCCAGACCAGTCGGAAAAACTCGCCACGGATGTACGGGGCGCCGGGTTTTCCGGTGTGATGATACCATCACGTGGAAATTGCATCGACTTGTGCTGAGGTGCCATGGTGCGCAATGTTCTTTTACTGGCGATTGGCATGTATACCTGTTGTGCCCATGGCCAGGATGAACCTCACGCTGCATCGCCACTCCCCTCGACGCAGGACTCGATTCATATTCCGCGGAATACTGCAGGCATTACAGTGGATCGCAATCTGAATACCTTCACATGGAGCGCCCTCGCTTTTCTCGACACTTCGTTGGCAGGCGTCCGTACCTCCGCCCGCGAACAATATTCAACAACCATCATTCAGCTCGATTCCGACCCGACACGCAAAGTCCTGAACAATCAGCAGCAGGCAAGCTTCTCCCTTACCGAACCGTTGGGCAATGGGGTTGCGGCTGTCGGCCGCTGGAACTCATTTGTCTTTACGGACAGTCGCGACATCGGACTGAATAAAGCCTCCATGCACACGCTTCTTGGAGGGCTGGAACTTTCCCCCGCCTCTTTCCTCACGGTTACTCCGCTCGCAGGATACCGATGGGATACCCAGTCCGATTTTCACGACCACGGACCGGCGTACCAGATTGGAGCCGAGCTCCGCCCTTACGATCTTGACGGCTATGTTCTGAACATGTCCGGACAGTACCATGAAGATTTGCTGAATCCCCGCAGGCTGGAAAGTCACTTTTTTCTCGCAGGCATCGAACGACAATTCAGTCCGAATGCCATCGACAGCGTTGTGGTGGGATTGTACCGACAAAGGAGGGAATTTTACTCGGCTGACAGCAGTATCGAGAGCCGGCGGGAAAACGTATTTACCGTGGCAAACACTCTCGCGTATCAGGTCGAGCAATCCATTCAGACTGTTCTTTACTTCGGCATTGGATCGCGCATTCTCGACAAGGTTCTCCAATACGCTCCGGGGACACGGCCGGTGGGGACGTACGATACATACGTGGACGAATTCCAGCTTGATACGTATATCGAGGGACGTTGGCGTTCACCACGCGGCCGAGCAGACGCATCACTGCGCTTCGGCTACAGCGAGCGCAATGAGTTGCACGGGATACTCTCTTCCCCCGAGGAAACAACCGGGCCACTGCTCACCGAGCGCGCACTCCAGGAGGATTCGAAGAACAACCTGGGACGCCGGACGATGGTTGCAGGATCGCTACATTTTCCGGTGTCCGGGTCGGACGAGGTTTTTCTGGCAACGAGCGCGAGTCTGTTACGGTACGATACACCCAGCGAACTGAACAGAGAAGACAGAGATGAGCTTCTTGTGGTAACCTCTATCGGCACGCGGCATCACCTCTCATCCGTCATGGATATCGGCGTGACGCTGGAGGGAACGTTGAGCCACCTTGTCTATTTGCTTTCCGATCGAAGCGGGAGCAACAACATTAACCGGGTCCTTCGTTTGTCGCCGACAGTGCTGTATCGGCCGAGGCCATGGTTTGTCTCCCTCAATTCCTTTGAGGTTCTCGCGAGTTACACCGTGTATGATTTTGAGGTTCCGCAAACCCTTGTCCAAAGTTATTCGTACCGGCAATTCGGTTGGTCGGATTCTTCCAGCCTGGACTTCACGCGAAAGGTGGGAGTCGATCTTAGCGGATCGTTGAAACTTTATGAACGCGGGCAATTGAACTGGAGCGATTTCAGAGAGCGGACGGAGAATTCCTATGTCGATCGCAATGTGGCTATCCAGCTGCGGTTCTCACCGAATCGGGATGTGTTCTTTGCATTTGGGATCCGCCATTTTAGCCAGACGCGCTACCGGTACGATGATGTCATCGGAAAAACCCTCGATGCGTACTACCGAAGTATTGGTCCGACGTGCTCCATAGTCTGGAGTCCGGGCTCGCACAGCCAAATCGCGCTTCACGGATGGTATGAAAACAGGCTTCAATCTGATGGAAGCCTTCGCGGTCTGGCGACAATGACTCTTATGCTACACTTAATGCTATGAGGAGAGCCGGCGTGAAATCACAGAAGACTGTCTTCCGGGCCAGCTTCGCAAGTTCCCCCAAGAATGTTGCCCGTGTGGAGCTGTTCTTGAAGCGGGTTACGCATTCCATCACACTCGATGAAATTCAGTTTCATAAAGTCATGGTGTCCCTCACTGAGGCGGTCAATAATGCCATCGTTCATGGAAATCAAACCAACCAAAAGAAGCGCGTCAACCTCTGTTGCGAAATTCTTCCCGGTTGGCTGCTCCTCATTGTCAATGACCAGGGAGTCGGCTTTAAACCGGATACCGTGCGTAATCCTCTGGCCAAGAAGAATTTGCTGAAGGAAAGCGGGCGTGGTATTTTTCTCATGAGGACGTTGATGGACAAGGTGGAATTCGCATCCACAAAGAATGGGACGGAAGTGCGGTTATGGTTGGATACGAGGAAATGTTGAAACGCCATTGATGGCCGGGGTGGGCCCAACTCACAGGTGGCACATTACGGAGAGCTCTTAAGCGCTGCAGATCTGAGCGCTCGGAGAAGTCCTTGTGAGGTGGATGAGGCGGGTTCAACGATTCTGATGAACACGGCAGGCGACGGGGAGATCCAGAACCCGTAAAACGTGGTGAAGTCATCATAGAGTTCAATACCATGGGCAGTCAGAAGGAGTCTCGATCCGTTTACAGGTAGTGCGAAATAGAACGGTGTTTCGTTGTCAGACCCAACCACTTCCGATATGGAATCAGCCTGTCCTGTTGACCAGCCGTTCCCCCAACCCTCAGACAATCCCGCGATCCTCTCCCACTGCAGTGGAAACACACCCCAACCATAGCGCTGCCCAAGGCTGCTGAGAAGTCCATACTGCCAGAGATCACCGTCACTCGATTGATAGAAGTATATCGTATCGGTCCTTGTCCGACCGCCCGTATCTGCTAGGCTGTCGATCATGACCGTGACCCCAATCTGTCCAAAGATGTTTACATTTGTAGCCACGACACGGCGGATTGTCACAAATGGGGAATCCGNNAATCCGAAGAGGAGGGGCCGCTACTATTGAGGCGCCATGTGTCATAGGTAAACTGATCCCCAACATGCCAGACAATCACCGTGGTACCAGACGCTGGAACCGGTTGCAACGGTGAATTCTCCCGGCAGCCCTCAACTGGCAGCACGAAGAGGAGCACGATTCCCATGCGCCACCATGCCCGGATGCCCCGCATCGCCTGAATGGGCTGGATAGGGACGTGGAAGATGGACTTATTGGCTGAGTTTTGCAATGGACTGTTTCACATCATTGGCAGAATTTTCCAGTGCTTTTCGCTCTCCCGAGGTAAGCTGAATCTGTATGATTTCCTCGATTCCTCCCCGGCCCAATTTCACGGGAACGCCGACGACGGTGTCGGTAATGCCATACTCCCCCTGGAGATAGGCCGCACATGGCAAGATCCGTTTTTTGTTTCGGACAATCGATTCCACCATTGCCACTGCGGATGACGAAGGGGCAAAGAATGCGCTGCCGGTCTTGAGATAATTGACAATCTCAATGCCGCCGTCACGCGTCCGTTTGACGAGCCGTTCAATCGTCTCTGCGTTCATCAATTCCGTAATGGGGATCCCTGCAACAGTGGAATAGCGAGGGAGAGGCACCATGGAATCGCCATGCCCCCCGAGGACGAATGCGTTAATGTCTTCGACGGAAACATTGAGTTCGAGGGCAATAAAGGATCGGAATCTCGCGGAGTCAAGGACTCCCGCCATCCCGACCACACGTCGGCGATCAAAGCCGCTCGCCTTCAAGGCGACATACACCATGACATCGAGAGGATTGGACACGATGACAATGATGGCGTTCGGTGACACAGCNNTCGTCACGGCTCATGCCGGGCTTGCGTGCGATTCCTGCGGTAATGACAATGATGTCCGACCCTGCAGTGGCCTCGTAACTGTTGGTACCGACAACGTGAACATCGGCGCGCTCCATCGGCGTCGCTTCAAAGATGTCCAACGCCTTGCCCTGTGGAGTCCCTTCCACCACATCGACCAGAACGACATTGCTGGCAAGCTGCTTTTCAACAATGCGCTGTGCTGTTGTTGCGCCGACATTTCCTGCTCCAATCACGGTGATCTTCATTTTGGTGCTCCCCTCATGGTTCGGCTGGATGGTTCTGGAATCTTGGAGCAAAATACAAAAAGTCCCGCCGGGTTTACCGACAGGACTCTTGATGTAGGTTGGACGCGGGCATTCGAAGTTGCTCCCGCCTCAATAGCGTTGTTATTCTTTGGGAAGAACGCTGACGACTTTTCTGCTCTTGCTGTATTTCCGAAAATGCACGTTACCTTCAATCAGGGCAAACAGTGTGTCATCCCCGCCGATGCCAACGTTGGAGCCTGGCTCGAAACGTGTTCCCCGCTGTCTCACAATAATGCTGCCTGCCGTTACAAGTTCCCCGCCAAACCGTTTTACGCCAAGCCTCTGCGCATTGCTGTCACGCCCGTTGCGGGAGCTGCCAACACCTTTTTTGTGTGCCATCCTTAGAATCCCTGCATCGCTATGTTCGTAATCTGCACATGAGTATATGCTTGGCGATGGCCACGCTTTACTCGATACCCCTTGCGCTTTTTCTTTTTGAAGACAATGACCTTCTCACCCTTCACATGTTCAAGTACTTTCGCTTCCACTGCCGCACCTGAAACGGTCGGATGACCAACCTTCACACCCGTTTCGCCATCCAGAAGAAGAACGCGGTTGAACACCACCGAATCTCCCGCCTTTTGCTTTAGCGTGGGTACAAGAATGCTGTCATTCTGCGATACCTTGAACTGCTGGCCTGCAATTTCTACGACTGCGTACATCGCCAAAGCCCTCGTTTGCGGATAGGAATCATGAACGTAAATGGATTAAAAATGTACGGAGAATAGTTGAATTAGTCAACATTCATTCAGCAATTTCGACGGAACGGGTGATTCCTCAGAACCCCACCTTCGAAAAAACGTTGAAAACTGGCATTATTTGACTCTTGAACATCTTGGCCGTCTTGTAACAGCTCCCTTTGGGTTTCATAGAAACGATTCAATGCCTCTTCAGTGCTCTAAGCCCATTCATGATAGCCAGAAACGAAGCCCCATCATCGGCCAAAAGTGCAAGCCAGATCGTCGACCACCCTGCAATGCTGAGGACCAGGAACAGGAGTTTCAGTCCGACGGTCAATGCCATGTTCTGCTTCACGATGGCAAGGACTCTGCGGCTTGATCGGATCAGCATGGGAAGTGATTGCAGGTCTGCACCCATGAGCACAATATCTGCCGTTTCCAGCGCTAGGTCAGCACCACCGGCTCCCACGGCAATGCCTACCGATGCCGCCGCCAGAGCGGGAGCATCATTGACACCGTCTCCCACCATGGCTGTCGGCCCATAGCGCCGCTGCAACTCCCTGACAGCTTCCGCCTTCTGCTCAGGCGCCAATTCGCCGACCCCATGCTCCATCCCAATCTCTCTCCTGAGCCGGTCGACCGACTCCTTCGTGTCGCCTGAAAGAACCACCATGTGCTCAATTCCCATTGCTCCGAGCTCTTCGACCACGCCGCGATCTTCATCCCTCGCCACGTCACGCAGGGCGATCGCGCCAATTTCCTCCTCACCACAACGGAGAACCATCACCGTATGCCCGTCTTGCTTTAGCCGACGAAGCCTTGTCATGTTTGCGGTGAGCTCATTGGTCTCCTTGCCGATATCTCCCATCTTCCCGAAAAAGAACTCCTTGCCACCGATGACCGCCGCAATGCCCTGACCGGGAATTGACTTGAAATGATCAACCCGGACATTATCGATGTCGATCTCACGTTCGGCAGCTTCCCTGAGAACACCAGAAGCGATATGGTGTCCTGACTTCCTTTCCATCGCCCCCATAATCTCCAGAAGTTTTTCGTCCTTCATGCCATTGAACGAAACAACGTCAGTCACCCGGGGTCGACCTGGCGTCAGCGTTCCCGTTTTGTCGAGTGCTATGGACCTGAGTTGCGAGAGAGTTTCGATGTGGGCTCCACCTTTGATCAGAATACCCGACCTGGCCGCAGCGGTGAGCGCGCTGATGAGTGTAACAGGTGTGGAGATGACGAGGGCGCATGGACATGCGATCACGACAAGAACAAGTGCGCGGTAAAACCACTCCTGCAACGGCTGCATGAAGAAGAGTGGAGGAACAGCCGCTACAGCGATCGCAGTCGCCAGCACAATCCACGTATAGATTCCTGCAAATCGATCAATGCTGTTCTGGAGCGGAGCCCGATGAGACCTTGCTTCCTCGACGAGGTGAAGGATGTGAGCAAGCCGCGTTTCCTCAAACTCGCGGAGCACCTTCACGGTCAATGCCCCCTCATAATTCATGCAACCGGCAAACACCTCCATGCCGGGCCCTCTTTCCACCGGCGTCGATTCACCGGTGAGCAACGACTCCGAAACGGTGGAGACGCCATCAATGATGAGACCGTCAACAGGGATCCTTGCACCAGGCCGGATGAGGATGACATCTTCACGTAGGAGGCTTGAGGCAGGAGCTGTGAGTTCCCGTCCTCCACGAATTACGACAGCGTCCTGCGGGTGGAAATCCATCAGTCTTGCAACACCTCGCCTGGTCCGGGCACGGCTGTAGTTTTCAAGGACCAGGGAAACGGAGAAGAGAACAATCACTGCAGCACCCTCAACCCATCGGCCAATGCATAGGGCGCCGATCATGGCAACCGACATGAGCACGTTCATATCCAGCACCAAATGGCTTACCGCGAGGAATGCTTTTCGAAAAACCTTCCAACCGCCAACAAGGATGGCAGCTGCAAGCAGGATCTTTCCGATGGACGGCGTCGTTTGACCGGCCAGCAGGGCTCCTGCAGACCCAAGCAAGGCTGCACCTATGGTTGTCACGGTTTGCCCGTGTTGCTGTATGAAGGGCTCTTTCAACTGCTGTTCCGGCGCTTTGGCCTCAAACCCTGCATCGCGCACTCCGTCAACGACGCGTTGCACATCGACATTCTCGAGGACTCTGAGTTCACAAGTCACGCGGTTAAACCTGTACTTGTCTGCGCCAATGCGGCGGTCGAGATGCTTCTTCAGCGTCATCTCTTCCGTGGCGCAACATACCCCGTTGACGACATACCGCGAATATGCACCCATGTGCCTCACGTGTCTAACCCTCCTCTACGTGTTTTACGCCAAGGGAGATCAATTGCTCAATATGTTCATCGTCAAGCATGTAATAGGTCATTTTCCCCTCCCGTCTGTAGCGAACCAAACGAAGCGTCTTGAGGGAATGCAGTTGGTGTGATACCGCCGATTCCGAGATTCCCGCCACAAGGGCAAGATCCCCAACGCAGAGCTCTCGATGTTCCAGCGCCAGACAGATCTTGAGCCGGGTCGGGTCACCGAGAATCTTGAAGATTTCACTCAGCGCAAGCATGGTCGAATCGTCATGGATTGCCCGTTGCGCCTGCAAGGCCCCGTGGCGGTCGACAAACGCTGCATCGTGAAGTTGTTTATTCATTTTCATATCTGGTCAGTTGAACAACAATGCATATGTTCATAATACGCAGCCACCGGATTATATGCAAGTCACCCCTCGAAGCGCTGCGCGCCATCAATTACACGAACGCCGACAGTGAGTGTGAGGAGGGTTCCCAAATCCCCGGAACTTCTTTTTGACACCGGGGGCATCTCCCCTGGTGAATGGTAGTGCGAAGCACAGTGAAACCCCGACGTTCGACAAGGACGGTGCGGCAAGCAGGGCAGAACGTGTTCTCGAACCTCCCTGTACGTCCCGGCAGGTTCCCTGCATACACAAAATGCAATCCCGCCGCCTCCCCAATCTCTGCTGCCCGGATAAGCGACTCTGACGGAGTCGGATCGGGATCCATCATGTGGTAATCAGGGTGGAAGGCAGTCACATGCCACGGAATATCCGAGGAAACGGAGGTAATGAAGCCGGCAATCTCTTTCAATTCCTCATCCGAATCGTTGAAGCCTGGGACAACAAGCGTGACAATTTCCAGCCAAACACCTTCCTGTTTGAGAAGCTGAATCGTGTCCAAAACATTGTCGAGTCTGCCACCCAACTGCTGATAATTTTTCTGACGAAAACTCTTGAGATCAATCTTGTAGCAATCGATATACGGACGAATGTACTGGATCACCTCGGCAGTCCCGTTGCCGTTCGAAACAAACGAGCAGCGTATGCCATGAGTCCTGGCAAGTCGAAAGATATCGACCGCCCATTCGCTCGTAATCAACGGCTCATTGTAGGTGCTTGTGAGCATCGCAACGCGATGCTCCACGGCAAGCGAGACGATCTCCTCCGCCGTCATCAACTCGGGTGATGTCCCTGCTCTGGGATCCCTGATGGCCTGCGATGTTTGCCAGTTCTGACAATATCCACAGCGATAGTCGCATCCCAACATGCCGAAACTGAGTGCTTTGCTTCCCGGCAGCACATGAAAGAACGGCTTCTTCTCCACGGGATCAATTGCCAACGCCGCAACATATCCGTGAGGGACAAACAACACTCCGTCCCTGTTGAATCGAACATGGCAAATGCCTTCCCGACCGGGCGCAATCCTGCACCGATGGCCACACGCTCCACAGCGAACCCACCCGCCTTCCATCGACTCCCAAAGATCTCCCCTACGCACGTGATCGGCGAGCGTTAGGCGAATTGATGAAACTGTCTTGTCCTCGATTTTCACCCGGCACCCATTGTTGCGGTCATTATCAAAGTTCCCACATAAACATACCGACCAATACGCGGATTGTCAACGTCTCTCACCCTGACCATTTGTGGCTTCCAGGGTTCAGCATCCCGGTCCTCTCAAAGGGGTGGCCGCAACTCCAGACGCCAGACTTCGTATTAATTTTATAACAACCCCGGAGACGGAAATGGTACAATTCATCCTCTGGCTGATATTGCTTGTGATGTGCTGGCCCCTTGCGCTCCTGGCACTCGTCCTCTATCCAATTATCTGGATTTTCCTGCTCCCCTTCAGAATGGCGGGCATTGCCATTGATGGAGTATTCGGCCTGATTCGCGCTATCTTCCTCTTGCCGGCAAGGATTCTTGGCGGCCCATCCCCAAGATAGACTGTAGCTACTGTCTGCAGCACTGACTTGTTTTGCAAACAGTCTCCCAGGGAATCATCCCCCAATCCTTTTTTTTCGTACATTTCATTACTCTGTATCGATCAGAACTCTGGCACTGTTTATGTATTTGCGTGATACATACCATCGGAGCACATTCCGTAGATCATGGCGCAACGACGATTTCACAGACTTCACAGGGTGTCGCCATCTTATCGGAGGTTCTACAATGCGATTGCTCGTTGTTACCACGCTCTCCCTCGTTCTNNGTCCCTGTCACAGAATCTCATTCAACATCCTCCGGCCAATGTCGTTGAGGCGCTAAAACAGTGGCGGTGGATCGAATCAAGCGGGCAGGAAACGCTTGACCTCGTGAGCGATTCAACGCTCCTCTTTGACGGCACGATGGAATATTATTCGCTCGGTGACAACACGATCTTCTTCGACCTTGAGTCATATCCACGCGGCATCTGGTATGATGCTGATCGACAGGTTCTCGCAATGTCGGGAGATCGCGGGGATATCGAGTATTCTCATGGCCAGGATCCCTCTGTGTACATGTTCAGGCGGACCGCTGCGTACGGGACAGTCCCGAACTTTGTGGCCGGAGTGTACGCTCATTCTTNNCTGGCTTGCCGTCTCGACCAACGGAAAAGTGGCGGCGGGAAGTTCCTATGATTATGATTTGCGAGACAAGGTGAACGATGGTTTTTCGAGCCCGATTGGTATGGCGTATCAATCAGGACCAAAGCTCATTATCGATTACTCCGACGGTTGGGCTGCAGAAGGGACTATTCTGGGATTGCAGGACCCGGGACGGTCGACGGGGATTACCATCGAGGGTGTAACTTTCATGAGNNGGATCCGCCATCGAGTCCGGCTCCATTGCCACCACAAGCGACTCCGTCACCAGAACAGCCTCACAGGCGTGATCCTGCACCGGCGCCTGAGCCGCCTCGTCGCCCTGAGCCTCCACCAGCATCGGCTCCGCAGCAACCTGCACCGAGTAGTCCGACTCCGGCACGTCCGGCAGAGTCAACTCGCTGAAGGTGAGGCAACTCGGGTGNNAACAGAGAGATCCGGCATTACAGAGATGCTGGCAGCATGTCAACGAGAAGCGGAAGCATCGCCGTTGCAACAAGGTTGTTTCCCTCATCGGAAAGATGCACGCCGTCGACAGTGAGGATGCCATCGGGCTTGTTCTCCGAATTCCGTTCCTTCAAATACGTAAGGAAGATTCTCCGCAGGTCACACAGAGTGATGTTGAAAGATGATGCGACCGTGCGGCTAATCTGTGCATAACGTTCGAGCAGGGCATCGGACGAATTGTCGCCGTTCTTTCGCTCACCGATCACTGCTGGCGTGCATAGGATCATGCGGGCTCCGGCCTCAATGATGCGTCGAACGATCGTTGTGAGACCCCCTTCATAGTCCCGTTCCGTTGTCCCCTTGTTGAACTGTTCCCAGTGCCACACATCGTTCACTCCGATATACACAACGACCACCGCCGGCCTTCTTGCCAAGATGTCACGGTCAAGCCGATCGAGCAGATCCGGAACCTTGTTGCCGCCCACCCCAGCATTCGTCAGCATGATGGAACGGCCGGCCACCGCCGTTTGCAGACGATCACAGAGTATTGTGAGGAATCCACCCTTATTGCTCCCCAATTCTGTAATCGAATCGCCAAAGAAGATTATCTGTTGCGCCCCTTCCTCAAATCCGTCTGACAGATTTGACGCAAAGATCGATCGTAATGATATCATTGCGGGTGTTGTTTCTGTTCATGATGGGATGTTTCACGTGCTGCCGAACGGATCGATGCACTTCTTTTGTTCTCTAGTATGGACACGCGATCGACTACATTGGGGAACCATCCAGGTCCGTAATGAGCCACTTGCCACTTCCTTCTGCCGAAGGGCTGCTTGAGTCTGCCCTCAATCCTGATCCCATTCAACAATTCACGGCCTGGTTAGGTGACGCCGTCCGGGCAAATATCGCACAGCCGCATGCGATGGTCCTGGCGACTGCCACACCCGATGGACGCCCATCGGCCCGTGTAGTGTTGATGAAGAATGTTGATGAACGCGGCTTTGTGTTTGTCACACATTTTTCAAGTCGAAAAGGAATGGAGATTGCCTCCAACCCTCGCGTTGCACTGGTCTTCCATTGGGATGTCCTGGGCAGACAGGTTCGCATCGAAGGAACTGCCGAGACCGTGTCGGAGAAGGAGTCTGATGACTTATTCGCAACGCGTCCCCGAGAGAACCAACTCAGTTCTGCGGCATCACCCCAAAGCACTGTCATAACGCTTGAAGTGCTTGATCGCCGTTTCGAAAAGCTCCACTCAGAGTATGACGGAAAGAACGTGCCGCGTCCCGTTTCATGGGGGGGATACAGAATCAGACCGGATCGCATGGAGTTTTGGCAGCACCGGTTCGCCAGACTGAATGACAGGATTGTGTATATACGAGGGGGGAATCCTGTCCGTCCTCAATGGAAAAAGTTGAGGCTCGCTCCTTGATTCCCGCTACCTGCCCTGAANNAATTCAACCCATGGCCGGCGTTGACCGTGAGTCCCAGTTCCTTTGCAAAGCGGGCGCTGTCGCGAATCTCCTCAAGCAGTGCACGCTGTCGGTGTTCCTCCCGGGCATTGGCATATTCTCCCGTGTGGAGTTCTACGGTATCGGCTTCAACTTCGCGCGCGGCTTCGATTTGATCGCGTACCGGATCCACAAAGAGACTGACCCGTATTT
>PMNP01000014.1 GCA_003161755.1 Ignavibacteriota bacterium
GCAGTTCTGGTCAACGTCCATAAACTGCCCGCATTAGTTGTGTGATAGATGATTCCCTGACTGCCACAGATCCATCCGTTGTAATTGTCTAGGAAGTACAAACTCGAGAGGAAACCACCCAATCTGGCAACCGGGTTCCAATGTCTTCCCGCATCGCTAGATTCGACAATCATCGTCGAATCCGCTCCGGCAATGGACGACAATGCCCATGCGATAGAATCACCCACAAGAGAAAGAGAACGCAAATCTCCATACGGAGGCTGGGCCTCGTCAGACCATGTGTTGCCACTATCCGTCGTACACACTATGGTAGAGGATGAATCTCCGTTGAATGCTGCCNNCGCTTTTCGTATGTTCGGGTCCAGCTCCTGCCTTGGTCGGCAGAAGTCACCAGTGATCCCACAGTGTAGGAATAACCATGAACGCCATAGAAAGTCTGCTCGACGCCTGCAACAAGTCTCTGCCGATTTAGCACAACCAAGGGGATCAACACATCCTGCGTCAATAACTCCCACGAAGTGCCCCCATTTGTGGTTTTGTACGCACCACTTGACGTTGACACCCACCCGAGTTGATCTGATACATAGATCAAGTAGCTGATATCAGCAAATGTTGGGATTGAATTCGTTNNTCGATGTCGAGAGAATCAGTCCTCGTTTCGTGAGCCCCATTCCATGATTTGAGTCTAGGAATGTCAAGTCGACAATATCATCTATGCCCGACGACTTAAATGCAGTGTCCCAACTAGCGCCGCTGTTTGTCGTCATCAATATCACATTTGGCGCTGCGACAAACCAAATTGAGGGGCCTGCGTTTGTGCAACGTACGAGGTTGTGGTAGGCAAGGATGGGACTCCAACTTGCGCCGCCGTCCGAAGTCATCTTTACTCCTTCGCCAGGGACTATGCAACACGCATGGAGGGAGTCAGCCATATGGATATCCGTAACCCGGCGATTATCGTTTACGTACGGGAGCGTAAATGATGACCAACTATTACCGCCATTGGTTGTTTTCCATATATCCCCTCCTAGGATTCCCCTCGGGTCCGCCCCAAGAAAACCCGTCGATGGATTGAGAAAATTCATGCACCAAAGGTAGCNNATTGTACTTGTCGAAGAATTGCACCTGGTAGTATATGTCTTGGGAAGTCTTCTGAATACTCCAGGAACTACCCCCATTCGTCGTGGAGAGAACAATACCCTCGCTTGAAGAAAACCACGGGTCCGCGCCTCCGACTATCCAGCCGATCGATCGATTCAGGAAGAACACTCCTTTGAAATCATTAGTTATACCAGTCGGTACAATCCTCCAAGTGTTCCCGCTATCACTGCTGCTGGCCGCAATGGCCCCATTTCCCACAATCCAAACAACTTGTCCTCCCTCCGTAACACAGATTCGTGTAAAATCACCAGAGAAAAGTCCGGGGGGGGTCTTTGTCTCCCAACCCGCCCGCGCCAATACGGTCATGCATATAGACAAGACAACCAAAGAAAGGGATCGACCAAATTGGGTCGTCAGTATTCCTTTCAAAGCCGGTCCTGAATTCAAGGGTTCGCTCTTCATAAAAGGGGCTCTTCTGCAAACATCATGTTGAGAACTAATGCGGTTCACCCGCCTTACTTGCCACGGCTCACCTCCGGCTCCTACACTCCGGGACGTCACCGCTCGGCCTGGTTGGGATCAACGCAAAATCAGGAGTCTTTTCGTCTGGACAAAACTTCCTGCTTGAATTCTGTAGAAGTACACTCCACTCGCCAGGCCGTNNGAGTGTTGAACATACTCAATGTAACTTGAGAGCGCTGCGGCAATGAATAGCGAATCGTGGTCGTTGGGTTAAAGGGGTTCGGGAAGTTTTGTTCGAGCCTGAACAGCTGAGGAATTTCGGGGGAGGACACCTTAACAGAGGTAATCATTTCCGACAGTGGTCGTCGCCACACGCCGCTGCCAAAAGTCCCAGCATAGATAAACGTGTTACTATTCTTCCCGGATGTTGAGCCTGTAGCAATGGATGAAACCTCGATACCTCCCAACCCTTCATTCGCCGCCGTCCACAGCGCACCATTGTTCATGGAGAAATAGATCCCGTAACTCGTCGCAGCGAAAATGACATTATTTGACNNAATCCCGTGTTTACGGCTTTCCAGCTGTCTCCGTTATTAGTGGAGAGAAAGACGCCGCCGCCATAAATGGTCCCTGCAAAGATATTCGTCCCAGAAAAGGCAAGGCACTGAACGCCGGTATCCGCCAAGCCTGAATCGACCTGAGTCCAGTTCATGCCGCCATCTGTGCTCCGAAAAACCCCGCCACCGTATTGCGTGCCTGCAAAGAGATTCGTCCCTTTGGCTGCAACGCAGGTTACGAGCTTATTGGTTGGGCCAGTATCAAGTTCAGTCCAAAACGTGCCGCCGTTTGTGGAAAGAAAGAGGCCGTATCCTCCAGCAAAGAGATTCGTTCTGTTGAAGGCGAGACAACTTATGGCCTTATCCGCAATGCCTGAATCTACCTCGGTCCAGCGGACGCCGAGGTTCGTCGACTCGAAAATGCCGGTAACAGTTCCTGCGAAAAACGTCGGGTCAGTATTGATGCCAGAGCTCAACGCAAGAGATCTTATTTCATAACTGGTCAAGCCTGAGTTTAGAGTAGTCCATGCGGTGCCGTTATTGTCGGAGATGAACACTCCTCCATTCGTCCCTGCCAGTACACCTGTGNNGTATTTGTCAGATGCAGATTTGCCTGATTCCAGGTCGTTCCATAGTTCGTGGAAAGAAAGACGCCGACACCCGTCCCAGCAAAGAGATTCGTGCCCATAACGGCAAGAGAGTATGTCGCGGGAGTAATCACTCCCGTTTGTACATCTTTCCAAGACCTTCCATTGTCGGAAGATCGCTCAATGCCACTGTAATTCTGGGTACCCGCAAACAGAGTAGTGTCCATTAGCGCCAAAATCGCAATTGACCCCGCAAGGGGGGATTCGGTCTGAGTCCAGCTTGTCCCATTATCTCGTGATACAAAGAGACCGCCGGATGTCGCGGCGAAGATCATTCCATTCTTTACCACTATA
>PMNP01000023.1 GCA_003161755.1 Ignavibacteriota bacterium
CCTTCAGAGAAGGGAAGGGTGTGATCCGCACCATGATGTAAAGCATATGGTGATTTCTTTTTCCCTCTGTTCTGTGAAGAGAGGGAGCCCGGAGTAAACTCGGGAAGGGTGAGTAGGGAAGCGCGGTAGCCTCAGATTTGCAGAGGTTTAGTCATTAGCTTACAAGCAATCCTCCACGGAACGAATGAAACAACGGACAGACCCTGACGACAATCAGTTCATGCAGGAGTGTCTTGCATTGGCTAAACGCGGTGCAGGGCGTGTGAGCCCCAATCCCATGGTGGGCGCCGTTCTTGTGAAGAAAGGAAAAATCCTCTCACGGGGTTGGCACAGGGAGTTCGGGAAGGCACACGCGGAGGTGGACTGTCTGTCCCGTGCGAAGGGGAGCGTGGCTGGCGCGACGATGTATGTGAATCTGGAGCCCTGCGCGCATGTCGGAAAAACTCCGGCGTGTGCTCCGCGTGTTGCAGCATCGGGAGTGTCGCGGGTCGTCATCGGCATGATCGATCCTAATCCTCTGGTTGCCGGACGGGGCATCCGATACCTTCGGGCACATGGAATTGAAGTCACCGTGGGCGTGTGTAATGAGGAATCACGGTTCCTGAACAGGGCATTTGTCACGCACATCACGAAGCATCGTCCATACATCCATCTGAAGTTGGCGCAATCCCTTGATGGGAGGATTTCCGACAGTCGGCGTCGTTGGATCAGCGGAGAAACTTCCAGACGGCTTGTCCATCAATGGCGCACTGTGCACGACGCGGTATTAGTGGGTGCAGGGACCGTTCTCAGCGATAACCCTTCGCTTAACGTGCGTTTCGTTTCCGGCCGTGATCCACAGGTTGTGATCCTCGATGGGCGACTGCGGATTTCGCCCGACGCCCGTCTTGTCGGCTCCGCGAAGAAACGCAGAGTGGTCGTATGCACGAGCACCGGTTCATTGAAGAAGAAAGTCAGTCGGGCGAGAGCTCTCGCGCGGCTTGGCGTGGAGGTGATCGCATTCCCTTCGAAAGGGGATCGATTGGATTTGGCGCGGGTCTTGCGCGAGTTGTACGAAACTGGGATCGGAAGCATTCTTGTGGAGGGAGGCGCGGACGTTGCATCATCGTTTGTTGAGGCGCATCTCGTGGATGAGTACAGCGTGTTCATCGCGCCGAGGTTTGTTGGGGTTGGTGTGGTGGGATTCAGCACCGGTCCAGGATCACACGTTCGTGACGGGAATCTTGAGATGAAGACGATCTGCCATGAGCTATGCGGAGAAGATCTCCTCGTGCGAACCTTCCGAGAAAGGTATAGTCCGGAGGTGGTNNAGCGGCGTACAAGTCCAGACCCGGATTTATGGATCACAGCCGACTCTGGTGGCTTGTCCGGAGGTTTTTAGTGGACTGTGTCCGTCGATTTGTGGCGGAGTCGGCCTATAGGAGTTGAAGAGTGGCCGCAGTGACCCGCAACGGAGGGGGAGCATTTTAGATTCAGGAGTATGAAGTAAGTAGTAGGAAGCCTGCCTGCCGGCAGGCAGGTAGGAAGAGATCAGTTAAGCGCAAAAACAAAAGGTCTACGATGTTCACCGGCATTATCACAGAAGTTGGCAGCGTTTCCTCCGTTNNCAAGGCGCCGCAAAGTGCTCTCGAACTCCACGATGGAGACAGCGTGAACGTCAACGGCGCCTGTCAGACGGTCATCGCGATGAAGGGTGATGTGTTCACGGTGGAGAGCGTCGAAGAGACGCTGCGTAAGACTGCGCTTGGTTCGTTGCAGCGAGGGAGCAGCGTCAACCTTGAGCTCGCTGTCCGGCTCGTCGATCGGCTGGGGGGTCATCTTGTGCAGGGGCATGTCGACTGTGTTGGGAACGTGACACAGGTTGTNNCCGTTTCCAAAAGAATTTTCGAAATATGTTATTCCTGTTGGGTCGATCACGCTTGATGGAATCAGTCTGACAGTTGCTTCCACTGAGGGTAACAGCCTCGTTGTATCGATCATACCGCACACGCTTGCGAACACAACACTTGCAGATGTGAAAAAGGGATCCGTCGTCAATATCGAATTCGATCTGGTGGGAAAGTACATTGAGAAACTGTTGACAGAAGGGGGAAAGCCCGTCGGGTTGACGGCGGAGAAGCTGGCGTCCTGGGGGTTCTGAGCGGAGGAGGCGGGGGAGAAGCAGGAGACAGGGCGAGGGAGATGCTTGGAGTAAGTAGTATGGAGCCNNTGGGAAATCGAAGACGTGAATGGGGAGAAGAGGGGAGATCTGTGGATTCTGAGGCCTGAGCACCATTCTGCGTATTGTGTTGCCAAGCCTAACCTTCCCCTCCTCCCATTGCATCATCAGAGCCGAGGAGGGGCCAGGGGTGGTAAACACCGACAACACCCCTCTTGTCCCTGCAAAACGGCCGAGATTTGCCCTTGCAAAAGCGAGGATAAATTCGTATTATGATCAAGATTTGATAGATTTTCATCAGAAACCCCAGGATTCCCATGTTTGCAGCCTTAATTACACTCGAAATCATTATTAGCTTTCTTCTCGTCGTCGTCATCCTGATGCAATCCAGCAAGGGTGGCGGACTCGCCANNGCGGAGGAAATGTCGGGATGCTCTTCGGCGTTCGCCGGACCGCAGATTTTCTGACCCGTTCGACGCAAATTCTTGGCGCTTCATTTCTGCTTCTCAGTTTGATCATTAATATCTTTTTCCTTCCTCGGGCAACAAGCGGGAAGGGGAGTGTGATTCAGCAGAGCGCAGCCGGAGCAGCACCTGCTGCCAGTGCACCGGCGCCGCAGCAACAGCCTGCGCAGACTCCGCCCGTTGGAGGACAGTAGGGCATTTTAGAATTTCGATTTTAGATTTTAGATTGAGATAAAGCGCCACTCTTTAAAAGCCGCCACTCTTCGTAAGCCGCCACTCTTTTGAAAGCCGCCACTCTTTTTGGCGGCTCGCTTATTTCGGGCTGCCAAGAGACATTCCTGACCCATTCGCTGTCGGGTTCGCATCATACCATAAATAAGACACATCACGCAATTTCTGATACTCTGCCACTTATACACTTCGAGGCAATTTCATGAAGAAGAACATGGGTATCATCGATCGCACGATCCGCACGCTTCTTGCGATACTTGTGGGGTATTTGATTGTGACGGGCACATTGACTGGTTGGGTGGCGTGGGTATTGGGGATTTTGGCAGTGGTGTTTGTGGTAGTGAGTTTTATTGGATCTTGTCCGCTGTATGATGTCTTGAAGATCTCCACAAAACCCAAAGAAGCAACGAAGTAGCCCAGATCTCCGCGGAAGTCGAGGCAACGTGCGTAGACCCTCGTTGCAAATATCACGCGGGGTTCGTATATTACCTGCTATGTGGTATTGTTGTGGTGCGGATTTTGTGTTTTGGCCGGACAAACTGCTCAATCCAAACTTTAGCATTTACACTTTCCGGCCAAGAGAGCAAGTGAGTGTGCAAATTTAACGTCTAAA